>CAZRRG010000050.1:0-16700 GCA_964602455.1 uncultured Eubacteriales bacterium
CGCTGGCGTTGCGCATGGCTGAAGCGAGGATGCTGGAGGATTCGTTCGGGAAGAAACCCGTGCTTCTCCTCGACGACGTGTTTTCGGAACTGGACGCCGGCAGGCGTGAGAAGGTGCTCTCGCTGTGCGACTACGGGCACCAGATCCTGATCACCTCCACCGATCCGGTGGACAGCGGGCGAGACTTCCGGATGTACTCGGTTGGCGGCGGTCGCGTTGTCCGTGTGGGGGAGGGGGGAGGCCGGTGACAAGGGCTTCGGGAGTGGGCGACATTTTGGCCAAGTCCCTTTCCGATATGGGCCTCTATCCCAAGGCCCGCCGGTACAAGGTGTTCTCCATGTGGCCCAAGATAGTAGGCGATATCGCCAGGTACGCGGTGCCGCGGCGCCTTTCCGGCGACGTCTTGTTTGTGGCCACCGCGTCGTCTGTCTGGTCCCAGGAGCTTTATTTCATGAGGGACTCCATCCTGGCGAAGGTTAACCAGGCCTTGGGCGGGCAGGAAGTCCGGGAGATCCGCTTTTCGGAGCACATGTGGGCTAAGGGCGATGCAGCCGGTAGAGCCGGCGAGGAGCCCCTGATCCCGCAAAGCGATACCCCGGAGTCGGTTACCGCCCTAGCATCGGCCGGCAACATCCCTGATACCGTTCTATCCGAGGCATACAAGCGGGCAGTCAGGGCGCTTAGCCGGCGAAAGCAGTACCTGCTCGCAAAGGGATACGTTCTATGCAGGACCTGCGGGTGCGTGTACCCCAGGAGTAAGAGCGAATGCCCATCATGCCGCCTGAAGCGGGAATTCACCGCGCTCACCCGGGCAATAGCTATCCTGGAGGAGCGGCCTCATCTGCAAGACCGTGAGCTTTCGGTAGAGGTCGGGCTGGGTGATCCGCGTGTACTGGAGCGCGCCAGAAGGCAAGTTGAGTCCAGGCTCGTCTCCCTCGTGAGGTACCAGCTCGCGGCTGAAGCGCGAGACGCCGAGGCCCAGAAGGGTACCCGGAGCCGGCGCTCGCCGGAGCGGGTCCGGAGGAGGGCTGAAATCGCAGAGGCTATAAGACGCCTCGCGGCCTTGCGAGCGGGGATCGAGTTTGCATCATTGAGTCCTGAAGAAGTCGACCGGGCGGTAGGGAGAAGGTTTGCCGCTCTGTCCCGGAAAGGATGAGGTTAGTTAGGCGGGTGGGTCCTGCTCGGTCCAGGCATCGTCGTGAACGGAGACGAGGTCGTCATTGTCCTGGACTGGGGCGCCGGGAGGCTCTCGGCGGAGAACCGCGAAATGGTGGGATATGCCAGAGCCCACGGCTTCCTGGTTGAGGCGGGAGGGCCCCCGCAGTCGCTGGTGGTCACCAGAGACAAGCTGTACCTGACGAAGGTTACCGCGGCGACGCTGAGGAAGAGGCTAGAGACGAACATAGTTTCGCCCCCAAGCGAGGGTATGTTAAGATGACCTGCGGGGAGGTTTTGCCTTGAGGGAAGAGGAAGGCAGGCAAGAGTACGGCGCTGAACAAATAAAAGTCCTGGAAGGGCTGGAGGCTGTACGCCGCCGCCCTGGAATGTACATCGGCACCACGGCTATCCAGGGACTCCATCACTGTCTCTACGAGGTGGTCGACAACAGCGTCGACGAGGCGCTGAACGGCTACTGTGACAAGATAGTAGTTACCCTGCACAAGGATGGCTCAGCTTCGGTACTGGACAATGGCCGCGGCATTCCTGTGGACATTCACCCCCAACTCGGAATACCGGCCGTTGAGGTTGCTCTCACCAGGCTTCATGCCGGGTCCAAGTTCGGCAGCGGCGCCTACAAGGTGTCGGGTGGTCTTCACGGCGTAGGCGTTTCCGCGGTTAACGCGCTGTCCGAGTACCTGGAGGTAACGGTGAAGCAAAACGGCAAGGTCCACTACATCAGGTTCGAGCGCGGGCACACGACTGTGCCGCTGAAAGTGGTGGGAGAGGCCGAGGATACGGGCACGCTGGTCAGGTTCCAGCCTGACGCCGAGATTTTCGAGACCACGGACTTCGAGTTCGAAACAGTATCTCAAAGGCTCCGCGAACTGGCATTTCTGAACAAAGGGCTCCGCATCGAGCTCGTCGACGAGCGGGCGGACAAGCACGTCGAGTACCTGTTTGAAGGCGGCATCGTCGAGTACGTGAAAGCCCTCAACAAGAACAAGGACATCCTGCACAAGGAACCCATATACGGGGCCGCCACAAGGGATGGGATCGACATCGAGTTCGCGTTCCAGTACAACGACGCGTACTCCGAGAACGTGCTGTCCTTCGCCAACACCATCCGCACCCACGAAGGCGGGACTCACGAGCAGGGCTTCCGGACCGCACTCACCCGGGTCATCAACGATATGGGTCGCCAAGCCGGCGCCCTGAAGAACGGCGACAGCAACCTCGCGGGCGAAGACATCCGCGAAGGGATCGTGGCTGTGCTGCACGTGAAGGTCAGGGACCCGCAGTTTGAGGGTCAGACCAAGACCAAGCTGGGCAACTCCGAAGTCGCAGGCGTGGTCGCGGGCGCCGTCTCGGAGATACTAACGGACTACTTCGATAAGAACATAGGCCTGGCCAAGACGATTGCCCAAAAGGCGATAGTCGCGGCCCGCGCAAGGGAAGCGGCCAGGCAGGCAAGGGAGCTCACTAAACGCAAGAGCGCCCTGGAAGTCACTTCGCTTCCGGGCAAGCTCACCGACTGCACCACGAGGGATCCCAGAGAAGCGGAGCTCTTCATAGTCGAGGGCGATTCCGCTGGAGGGTCCGCCAAGCAGGGGAGAGACCGGCACTTCCAGGCGGTGTTGCCCCTTCGCGGCAAGATCTTGAACGTGGAAAAAGCAAGGCTCGATAAAGCGCTGGCCCACGAGGAGATTCGCTCGCTGATCACGGCCATCGGCACCGGGATCAGCGAGGACTTCGACATATCCAAGGCAAGGTACCACAAGATCGTGATCATGACCGACGCCGACGTCGACGGCGCCCATATCAGGACGCTGCTGCTCACCTTCTTCTACCGCTACATGCCGGAGCTTATCGAGCGCGGGTTCCTGTACATCGCGGAACCGCCCCTTTACATGGTGAAGAAGGGCAAGATCGAGAAGTACCTGCGCGACGATGACGAGCTGGAGAAGTGGTACAAGAAGCACGGGCGTGAGGGTACGACCCTCCAGCGGTTCAAAGGTCTTGGCGAAATGGACTACCACCAACTGTGGGAGACCACCATGGATCCCGAGACCAGGACCATGCGGCAGGTCAAGATCCAGGACGCGATGCTTGCCGAGGAGGTATTCTCGATACTCATGGGTGACAAGGTCGAACCGAGGCGCCAGTTCATCGAGCTGAACGCCCACCTGGTTAAGAACCTTGACACCATAGCGTAGGAGGCCCCACATGCCAGACGATATCGTGAGAGTTGTCCCGACTCCAATAGAAGATGAGATGAGGCGCTCCTTCATCGACTACTCCATGAGCGTCATCGTCTCCCGGGCGCTCCCCGACGTTCGGGACGGCCTGAAGCCGGTCCAGCGCAGGATCGTCTACGCCATGGATGAGCTTGCTCTAAGGCACGACAAACCCCACAAGAAGTCCGCGAGGATCGTGGGCGAGGTCATGGGCAAGTACCATCCCCACGGCGAGTCCATCTACGACGCCATCGTGCGACTGGCGCAGCCGTTCACCATGCGCTACCCGTTGGTTGACGGGCACGGCAACTTTGGATCCGTGGACGGCGACCCCGCCGCGGCGTCCCGTTACACCGAGGCCAGGCTCACCGCCATTTCCGAAGAACTATTGGCCGACATCGATAAAGACACCGTCGATTGGTTGCCCAACTTCGACGACACCCTAAAGGAGCCTACGGTGCTTCCGTCCAGGATCCCGAACCTCCTGGTGAATGGCTCAGTCGGTATCGCCGTTGGAATGGCCACCAGCATCCCGCCCCATAACCTGGGTGAAGTGGTGGACGCGGCGACGGCGCTCATCGATAAGCCGGAACTGACCTCAGAGGACCTTATGCACTACGTAAAGGGCCCCGACTTTCCGACCGGCGCCCTCATAGTCGGCTCTGAAGCCATAAAGTCCCTGTATACCACAGGCCGCGGGATCCTGACCCTCAGGGCAAGGACCCGCATTGAGAAAGAGAAGAGCGGCAAGCAGGCTATCATCGTCGACGAGATCCCCTACCAGGTCAACAAAGCTAAGCTCATTGAGAGCATCGCGGTCCTGGTGCGGGACAAGAAGGTGCAGGGCGTCACCGATCTACGGGATGAAAGCGACAAGAAGGAGGGGCTTCGCGTCGTCATTGAAGTCCGGCGCGATGTCGAGCCCGAGGTAGTGCTGAACCAGCTGTTCAAGCACACCCAGCTCCAGACCAGTTTCGGCGGCATCATGCTGGCTCTCGTGGACAATCGCCCCCAGATACTCGACCTCCGGTCCATGCTGTGGCATTACGTGATGCACCGCAAGGACGTCGTGGTTAAGAGAACAACCTACGAGTTGCGCAAGGCCGAGGAGAGGGCACACATCCTCGCCGGCTTGGTCATCGCTGTAGACAACTTGGACGCGGTCATAGCCCTCATCCGGGCGTCGGCTGACAGGAGCGAGGCCCACCGAGGCCTGATGGAGAACTTCGGCCTCGACAAAGTCCAAGCGGACGCAATCCTCGAGATGCGTCTTGAAAGGCTTACCAAACAGGACCGGGACAAGATCGTCGCGGAGCGGCAAGCGCTCCTGAAAGAGATCGAGTACCTGCGGGCGGTCCTGGCATCTGAGAAAATGGTCATGGGCATCGTCAAGAAAGAACTTGCCGACGTGAGGAAGGCCTACGCCGACGAACGGCGCACCCGGATCGTCCATCACGTTGAGGAGATCAAGGAGGAAGAGCTGATCATCGAGGAAGAGGTCACGGTGCTGCTCACCCGCCTCGGCTACATCAAGCGGATGCCCCTGGCTGCCTACCGCAGCCAGAGAAGGGGCGGTGTCGGCGCCACGTCCATGCAGACCCGGGATGAGGACTGGGTGGAGAAGGTCGTTATCGCCACCACCCGTGAGTCGCTCCTCCTGTTTACCACGCAGGGCAAGGCATACTGGCTAAAGGTATACGATATACCGGAAGCCGGTAAACAGGCGAAAGGGTTCCTTGTGTCACGGCTTGTCGCGCTTGCCGACGACGAGAGGGTCACGGACCTCATTCCCGTTGACGCGGAGTCAGAGGGCGACCTCCTGTTTATCACGAGGAAGGGTACCTGCAAGAGGACTCCGCTCTCCGAGTTCGCGTCCTACCGCAAGTCCGGTCTTCGGGCGGTTACCCTCCGCGAGAACGACTCTCTCATCCAGGCCCGCTTCGTCACCGACGAAGACGAGGTGCTCCTGGCCACCGCCAAGGGCAAGGCCTTGCGGTTCCGGGTGGGCGACGTACGCCCCATGGGCAGGGACGCCGCGGGCGTGAAGGGTATGAGGGTCGGGCGTGATGACTTCATCATCGGAGCCGACAGCGCGTCAGCCGGCGGCATGGTGCTCTTGGCTAGCGTAAACGGATACGGAAAGCTCACGCCGGTCGAGGAGTTCCCGCTCCATAAGCGCGGCGGAGGCGGCGTCATCGCCATCAAGGTAAATGAGAAGAGCGGTCCCCTGGCTGTCATGCGGGTTGTGTCTCCGGAAGACGAAGTGCTGCTCACCACAGCCTCGGGTATTTCGATCAGGACCAGCCTGAGCCAGGTAAAGCAAGCACACCGCGCCGCGACCGGCGTGCGGCTCATGAAAGTGGAGCCCGACGACCGGGTGGTCGCGGCGAGCCTGGCGACCAAAGAGTCCTAGAGCCTTGGCGGCTGACTAAGGCATGCAGGGGCCGCGCAGCAGTTTTGGCGGCCCTTTGTGTTTGCGCGACCCCGCGTCGCCCGCATGTACGGCGATGCGAGGGATGGCAACCTGGCAGTCTTGTGGCGCCACTGAGATATGTCCGGGAAATAACACTCGGAAGAAGGCAAGGAGGGAAGCCGCTCGAAGCGGCGCGAACATGGATCCGAAACTGGGAGAATGGAAGGCTGAGATAGCGGTGATCGGCGGGACGGGCTTCTATCACTTCTTGGATGATGTCACCGAGGTGAAGGTTGACACCCCCTTCGGCGCACCCAGCGACCTGATCGCCCTAGGAAGCGTGGCGGGGAAGAAGGTTGCGTTCCTACCCAGGCACGGCCGCCACCACCAGTTCCCGCCCCACATGGTCAACTACCGGGCCAACATCTGGGCGTTGCACAGTCTGGGAGTGAGGCGCGTGGTGGGGCCCTGCGCCGCGGGGAGCCTGCAACCGGAAGCCAAACCGGGAGACTTCGTCATCTGCGACCAGTTCGTTGACCGCACGACCGGCAGAAAGGATACCTTCTACGACGGCCCGTCCGCCGTACATATCAGTTCCGCCGACCCATATTGCCCGGAAATGCGACGAGTGGCGATCCAGTCGGCCAAGGAACTCGGGGTCAGTTTCCATCCGGACGGGACCATGGTAGTCATCCAGGGGCCCCGTTTCTCTACCAGAGCCGAGTCCCGGTGGTTCTCATCGCTCGGCTGGAAGGTCATCAACATGACGGGCTACCCTGAGGCCATCCTCGCGAAGGAGCTCGGTATGTGCTACCTCAACCTATCCCTCATAACCGACTACGACGCCGGGCTTGAGGGCAGAGATGATGTCACGGCCGTGACCCAGGACGAGGTAGTGCGGGTCTTCATGGAGCACAACCAGATCCTGAAGGACCTGGTGAAGAAAATCATCGGCGCGCTGCCGGCTGAGAGGGGCTGCCCGTGCGAAGAGGATCTCCGGCGGGCCAAACCTTAGGGACCGCAGCGGGACCTGCGTGTTGCTCGTGAGCGACCGGAGCGGAGTCTTCCGCTCCAGGGTAGGGGTGAAAGCATGGTACAAGCGGTGAGATGGCAGGACGGCCGGCTCATCCTCCTGGATCAGAGGTATCTTCCGGAGAGAGTCGGCTATGTAGAGTCCGGGGATTTCCGGGAAATAGCCCGGGCGATCAAGGATATGGTGGTCCGCGGAGCCCCTGCTATAGGCATCGCGGGCGCCTATGGAGTCGCCGCGGCAGCTCGGGAGGCGATGGCGCTTACTCCAGCCTCCGACCGGGGCCCGGATCACTTGTCCAGATTCCTGGAAGAGGCGGCAGCAGTCCTGACCTCCGCCAGGCCGACCGCCGTGAACCTGAAGTGGGCAGTCGACCGGGTACTCGGCAAAGCGCGGAAAGCGTTGAGCGACGGCGGCCATTCAGTCGTTGAAGTTGCCGAAGCCGAAGCGCGGGCGATCGAGGAAGAGGATATCGCCATGAACCGCAGTATGGGAGAGCACGGCGCCGATCTGTTCAAGGAGGGGACGCGAGTCTTGACACACTGCAACGCCGGCGCGCTTGCCACGGGAGGTTACGGCACTGCCCTCGGAGTGATCCGCAGCGCCCATGCCCAGGGGAAGGTGTCCATGGTATACGCCGATGAGACCCGCCCGTACCTACAGGGCGCGAGACTCACCGCCTGGGAACTCTTGCAGGATGGCATCCCGGTCACAGTCCTGGTAGACAGCGCGGCAGGTTACCTCATCTCAACCGGCGGCGTCGACTGCGTCATCGTTGGGGCGGACCGCATTGCCAGAAACGGCGATGTCGCCAACAAGATCGGCACATATACGCTTGCGTGCCTGGCCCAGATCCACGGCATCCCGTTCTACGTGGCGGCTCCGTCTTCGACCTTCGACCTCTCCATTCCCGACAAGTCGGGGATTCCCGTGGAGATGCGAGATGAGTCGGAGGTACTGCAGTTCCGGGGGGCTGGCGTGGCTCCAACCGGCGCTAAGGCATTTAACCCGGCGTTCGACCTGACTCCCTCCGGCCTTATATCGGCTATAATCACCGAGAGAGGCGTGATCTTTCCGCCAATAGGGGAAAACCTACCCAAAATTGTGCTAGGGGATGATCTCGGTGCTTGACCTGCGGCTCATTAGGCAAGACCCGGAAGCGGTCAGGACGGCGCTCAAGAACCGTCAAAGCGATCTTGATATTACGCCTGTGCTCGAACTGGACGAAGAAGCCCGCAAGCTGAGGGTTGAAGTTGAAGCCCTCCGGGCAAGGCGGAACGAGATCGCCGGGAAGATAGCCAAAGACAAACGCGAAGGCAAGGACTCGTCCGCGGACGTTGCCGAGGGGGCCAAGGTGGCCGCCGATATCTCCCGGCTTGAGGGGAAGCTTACGGAGATCGAAGGCAAGCTCCACGAGCTGCTGGCCGTCATACCCAATATCCCCCACTCCTCGGTTCCGGTGGGCCCGGATGCGGACTCCAACGTTGAAGTCAAACGGTGGGGAGAGGTCAGGAAGTTCTCGTTCGAGCCGAAGCCCCATTGGGAAATTGGGTCAAGGCTCGGCATTTTGGACCTCGAGCGGGCCGCGAAGATCTCCGGGTCCCGCTTTCCGCTCCTTAAAGGCCAGGGTGCACAGCTGGAGCGGGCGATCATCCGTTTCTTCCTCGACGTGCACACAAAAGAGCAGGGTTACACCGAGATATTCCCGCCGTTCCTCGTGAACGACAAGTCTATGTTCGGTACCGGCCAGCTCCCCAAGTTCAAAGAAGATATGTTCAAGATACAGGACCAGGAGCTTTATCTCATCCCGACAGCCGAGGTGCCCGTGACCAATATCCATCGCGACGAGATCGTGCCGGTGGAGTCCCTGCCTATCAAGTACGCCGCCTTCAGCCCGTGCTTCCGCCTCGAGGCCGGTTCGGCGGGCAAGGACACCAGGGGCATCATCCGCGTCCACCAGTTCGACAAGGTGGAACTGGTGCAGTTTACGACGCCGGAGTCCTCTTACGACGCTCTCGAAGAGCTGACGGATGACGCCGAAGAGGTCCTGGAGCGGCTTGAGCTGCCCTACCGCCGTGTAACGCTTTCCACTGGCGATATGGGCTTCTCGTCCGCAAAGACCTACGACCTGGAGGCCTGGCTCCCAAGCTACAACGCCTACAAGGAGATCTCGTCCTGCTCCAACTTTGAGGACTTCCAGGCCAGACGCGCCGCGATCCGGTTGAAGAGGGATCCAAAGTCCAAGCCCGAGTTGGTGCATACCCTTAACGGGTCAGGAGTGGCGGTCGGAAGGACGTGGGCCACGATCCTCGAGTACTACCAGAACGAAGACGGGACTGTGGCCGTGCCCGACGCGCTGGTTCCCTACATGGACGGCGTCAAGGTTATCGGCAAGTAAAGACAGCTACGCCGCAAGAGAGAGAAGGCGCAGAGCCGGAGTTGGGAGAGGGGGGTGTCCATGCTGGAGGAAGGCAAAGGCAGATTCATCGATGCAGGTTGGCGTATCACAATCCCCAAATCCATGCGTGAGGCGCTCGGTTGGGACAAGGACACCGCTGTGTGCGTAAGCTACGACGGGATTAACCTATACGTGAAGCATCCGATTCACTGCCTCACCTGCCCCGATGTAACCAGGATGGGCTCGCTGGGCAAGATCGTCATCCCACAGCGGATACGGGAAGAAGCCGGTCTCTACCGTGGCCAGATCCTTTCGTTGTCAGTGACAGGCGAATACGTGACCGTGAGGCCTGGCGAGAACCAGGTCCGATGCCAGTCATGCGGATCGGAATGGGATGTCTCCCAGGTGCTGCCCGGCGTCTACCTCTGCCCCAGGTGTCGCGAGTCTTTGGAGCGTGTGGCGCTGGCTCAGGGGAGGTGACGTAGGTGGCGACAGCACTACAGACGACCAGAAGGATCATGTCGACGCTGACCAGCGGTTGGCGATTCACCCTTCCCGCTACATTCCGGGAGTCGAAGGGTTGGGAAGAGGGCACGCGCCTCCTGGCTACCGCTGTTGGCCAGGTGTTGGAGCTCAGGGATATGCCCAAAGCCCAGAGCGAGGACCAGACTGCGGCGGGCAGCTCGACTACCGCGGAAGTGCCCGCCGTCGTTGTAGCCGATTGCTACCTGGGGGCCGGGGGCAAGATTATCGTCCCGGCGGTGCTCCGGGAGACCCTCGGCTGGGTACCGGGCAAGCGGTTGGCGGTAGTTGAGGAAGGAGACGCGCTGACGGTGAGCCCGTGCTGCGGCCTGGCACGGTGCCGGTCCTGCAGGAGCACGGTAGACGTGATAGAGGTGCTCCCAAATGTGCACCTGTGCGCCAGCTGCTGGGGCAAGTACGCCATGGGAGTTCGCCAGACACGTAGATTCCCTGCTCAGACAAGGTCTCTGCGTTAGCTGTGGGCAGGCCATTTGCTTGCATAGCCAGATGCCCGCAGTTATAATGTCTATGCAGCGGGCGGGAGTAGTTTAGTGGTAGAACGTCGGCTTCCCAAGCCGAAGGCCGCGGGTTCGAGCCCCGTCTCCCGCTCCACTTGATTTAGAAGACGAGCCAGCGTAGCTCAGCGGCAGAGCAGCGGTTTCGTAAACCGCAGGCCGTGGGTTCGAGCCCCACCGCTGGCTCCATTTATTTCCTCAAGACACTTGCTCCGCAGAGACCCATCCGAATCCATAAGGGAGAGCCATTTGCATGCACGGTCAAAGGAGATCTTGACTCCGTATAGTATAGTGACAATACCCCGTCAAGACATTTTCGTAGAATTCGATGAGTAAGGTGAGAATTGTCCGGATTGGGCGCATAGAGGAGCCAGTGGTTGGGAAATATCTCACCGGGCGGTGTGTGAAGTGAAGAAGTGCAACCTGTTCGAAGAGCTTCTGGAGATCTTGGAGGAAGAGCCACAGGACGTATCTCTCGAGGAGATGGCCAAGGAAGGTACGATCCGAATTTTCCGCGAGCCAGAGCACTCCCGAGAGGTCATACTACGTTTTCAGACCAAGTATGCAATCCACTCTTTGGAGGTCATAGGCGAAGATTGCCCTGCATTGCAGTGGGTCACTGAGACTGACCTGAGTAAGTGGCGTTTCGCAATCGACCAGTTCACTAAGGCGGGAGGGGTTCTTAAGGACCTCCCTTTAGATGAATACGAAGACTGGTTCCGTGACTACGAAGCTGGGACAGGGTCTATCAGTCCCGTAACCAAGAAGGGGAGAGGGTCATTCGCTCTCCCCTTTGATGTTGCCGCCTCCGCTTAGTTCGTGAACCCGGAGTCGGGACCGAGGCTTGCATATGATCTCTCGAATATCCAGACCCTCTTCGGGATGAAACAGCCAATGGCTTAGTGCCCCAGCGGCCACAATCGCTGTGTCGGCGGATGATGCTATTATCTCCTCCCCTGCGCTGACGACCCCTGCATCAGTTGCCATCAATACTGCCTCGACACACAGGGGAAGGCCGGCTGATATAAGGCCTAACGTCCTCACAATTGCCTCAAGCCGGGTGTCTCTCGACCCCGGAGTCATGATCTCCTGTAAAGGCATAGTTCCCTGGACTACAGCAATGCCACGCTCTTCCAGCTCTTTCTTTCTGCCCGGATCAGAGAGCCCAAGCTTCACAATGTTGCCCTGTGGGTCTCGGAAAACTCGTCCCGCAGGAAAGGTAACTGCAACAATCTTCATCTCCTCGTCCTTGGTCAGGTCGGAAGCCATGATCGGCCCCTCACCATCACTAGTGAACACAAGGAGTTTTCGAACGCCTAGCTGACGCGCGCGGTCGACCGCATTCGCGATGGTCTCCCTCATCAGCGGCTTTCCGCCAGAACCCGAATAGTAGTGGGTGCCTCTTTCCACTGTTGTGCTCACAACTCCACCTGCTTTCTGAACCTGTTAATCGCCATGTTGCACTTCTCGATTCCGCTCTTGCAGAGAGGATACTCGCCGGTTGCGCGATAAGTTAGCACGAGGACAACGAAGTATAGCAAGCAGAAACTTGAGATATTGAGCGACGTATCGCCTGGATAGTACAGACGATGGCCACCGTAAGTGGACTCTACTTTCGGGTCTGGATTTGCATGTGTTTCCTCCGCCTCGGAGTCCTTGTGGATCCCTATCGAGAGGACTGAGTCACTGTCCGGGATCAGATGAAAGGCAAAGGCGGGAAAGTCGAGTTCATTATCCTTAAGGCGACAGGTCTCACTCCGGCGAATCCGGCCAAAACCATCTGGAATCGGGAGGTACTCCTGGATGGGAGACAGACCTTGAACCTGGCCATCGGGCCCCAGGTGTACTTCATAGAGGTCCTCTCACATAAGGTCGGGAAACTTTGGGCGAAGCTGGTGTACCTTATTCAGATATGCCTTGTAACAGAAGCTCACCGTTAGTGCCACCCTTGCAGAAAGACCGCAAGACGTTAGGTAAGCGGTCAATCTTCTACCTTAGGTTTCAAAGCACGACATGTTTTTCGCCGACACGGAAGGCTTACCCTTCCACGATGTGGCAACTCTTGTGCCTAGGGGGCGGATGACAACGCACTCGCGCTCCAAGCTGCAGCGATTCCAGGTGGAGGCAACTGCAGAACCCTCGCTGACTCGCAGCAGGTAGTCCATCCTCTAGCCTGGAACTTGTACGCGAACAGCAATGAACCAACTTGGAACTAGAAGGGGGACATCCTGTATGCCTATCGACGGCATGAAGGCCATGGAGTTTCTGAAGAAGGTCTCATTCCCGCGTCTCGGCGGCTCCGAGGGAGAGAAGAAGGCTGCCGAGATGATAGCGGAGGAGCTCCGCAATTACGGCCTAAACCCGAAGATCGAGGAGTTCGAGATCTGGTCGTTTGATAACCCCAAGGCGAAAGTGGAAGTGGTTGAGCCTTACAAGGCGACAATCGAAGCCTCGGCGCTCGGCCTTTCCGGCGTGACCCCGCCCGAAGGTATTGAGGCCCCGCTGAAGTACGTGGAGACAGGCGCGGTCGAGTTCCTGCACGATATCGAAGGCTGCATCACCCTGGCAACCGGCAACGGCGGAGCCAAGGGCTACGAGCGGTGCAAGAAGAAGGGCGTCGTGGGCAGGCTGTTCATCGGGCGTCACGGCGCAGATCTCTTCAACCTCGCGGTGAACTCCTTCCAATTCGAGAGGTTCGGGAAGCTTCCGGGAGCGTGGATCCGCTATGAGGACGGCCTCGACCTGATAAAGCGCGGCGCGTCAAAGGTCCGCCTGTTCGTCTCCCAGGACGAGTTCAAGGCGACGTCCAGGAACGTGGTCGTGGACGTACCCGGGACTTCCGAACCCGACGACATCATCCTGATCGGGGCTCACTTCGACAGCGTGTACGACATTGACGGGGCCCACGACAACGCTGCCGGCTCGGTAACCATCCTGGAGATGGCCCGCTACTTCGCGGCCCATCCGGCCAAAAGGACCCTCCGTTTCGTGTGGTTCGGCACCGAGGAACTGGGGCTCAAAGGCAGCTGGTCCTACATAGAGAAGCACGCCGATGAGCTTAAGCGGCATCGATTCATGGTCAACGTGGACGTGGCAGGCGGGATCATCGGCAACAACAACGCCTCGGTCATGGCCACCGAGAAGGTCGCCAACTACCTAGACGCAATGGGCAAGGAGCACGGGATAGGCCTTGGCGCCCGGCTATCCATCTACAGCGGCGACTGCATCCCGCTCGGGCACAAGGGCGTCCCGTCGGTCACGTTCGCCCGCGGCGGAGGGGGCGGGCCGATCCACACCCATGCAGACACGTTGGACGACATCGATGCAGCCCACCTGGCAATGCTCGGGGACTTCGTCCTCGACTTCACCTGCAAGATGGCCAACGCCGCAGAGTTCCCGTTCCCCAGGGAGATCGCCGACAGCATAAAGAAGCAGACCAAGGAGTACATCGAAAACTCGGGTAAAGTGCTGGAACAGTGAAGAGAGACCCTCACGTGCTGCGCCCCCCGCTCAAATGGGCGGGGGGCAAGCGGTGGCTCGTCCCGCACCTTATACCCCTGTGGCAACCCCACAGCTACAGGCGGCTGGTTGAGCCATTCTGCGGCGGTCTTGCCGTAGCTCTCAGCCTGCGACCAACGCGCGCCCTCCTAAACGACGCGAACCCGCACTTGGTGAACTTCATGGGAAAGCTCAAGGCGGGATTCCGGATCGACGGCGCCCTCGACATGCAAAACGACAGGGAGCTGTACTACGCTCACCGGGCTCGCTTCAACCGCCTTATCGCCCAAGGGCAGTGGGACAGCGACGAAGCTGCCGCGTTGTTCTACTACCTGAACCGCACCGGGTACAACGGGCTGTGCCGGTTCAACAAGAAGGGCGAGTTCAACGTGCCCTTCGGGAGGTATGGGTCCATCCGCTATGTAAGGGACTTCACCGTGTACAAAGACGTCTTTTCCCAGTGGGAGTTCACTTGCGGAGACTTCGCAGAGCTAAGGGTGAACGATGGGGACTTCATCTACGCAGATCCTCCATACGATGTGCAGTTCACGCAGTACTCCAGAGGCGGCTTTGATTGGGAGGATCAAGTCAGGCTGGCCCACTGGCTCGTGAAGCACCCGGGACCGGTGGTGGCGTCGAACCAGGCTACGCCCCGGATCGTCGAGCTGTACCAAGACCTTGGATTCACGCTGCGGTTTCTTGACGCCCCGCGCATGATAAGCTGCAATGGCAACCGGGAGTATGTCCGGGAAGTGTTAGCGCAGAAAAATCTCTAGCCGGACGATTCGATCCCCTTCTTGTAGTAGAGGTAGCCTGCTATAGCGACAACCACAACTACAGCCACTATCGCCAAAGTGGACATCCCGGACGGGGGAGATTGGACCGTGTACACAGCAGTCAGCTTCGCGTTAGGGAAGTACTTCGCGGCAACAGCCTTCATCTCCGCCAGGACTTCCTCCTCCGCTTGAGGTTCCTCCGTCTCTGATATGTCGGCTGCCAGACTGCCCAGAGCCGCCATATTCGCGACTCCCATGGCCTCGATGCACGCTTCTGTGAATGCTTGCGAGGCTTGGGCCTGCATCTGTTTCTGCCCCTGGGTGACCAGCTCGGTCAGATCGCCTGGGTTAGGCCCTTCTTCCGCGAGGCTTTGGAGAACGTCGCGAACCACTGAGAGCACCTCCGGAACAGCGTCTATCACCTCTGTGGGGTCTCCGGCTGGGACCGAGGACGTGTATTCCAGGCCCATCACCGAGGTGTCCTGAGCGTTGGTGGTGCTTACAAAGTCAGCGTTGAACCTGAACCTTGCCACGTTCCCGCGAAGGTACAGGCGCCTTCGTAGTGCGTTCAACAGCCTTCCAAGAGGAACGAGGTCCTGCTCTAGGAGCCCCTCGAATCCTACGGCAATGCCTATGGACGGCCTATCGACTCTCGGCAGCTCCAAAGCAACGGGCTCTAGCGAAGGAAGGTGGATCTCCCGCTTCGCCGGGCCCTGCCCCGGCGTGAGGCCCGCCAATCCCTCTTCTACGGCGGCTATCGCGACTTGCTCCTCTACATTTGCAACAATCGCCAGAACCAATCGCGCAGGAGTGTACTCCCGCTCCATGAACCCGCGTATCTTCTCGGGCGTCACCGATTGGAGAGGAGTCTCGAAGAATCGCTCCTCATAGGGCGTGCCCCGGTACGGGCTGACGCGGAGCTTGTTTGCCAGCGCATGGACCGGCGCGGTGGTGATGTTGTCGATTTCCCGCTGCGCGCGCTTCATCTCAGCGACGAATTCGTCGTCGTGCCGGAGGGTTGTTCTGAACATGGAGTCAAGAAGCAACGAGAGCATCTCAGGGACTTCTTCATTGACTACCGAGACTATGAACCCGGTGGAGTCTGCCTGCGTTCCACCCTGTACGTTGTACTTTGTACCCGACACGAACCCGCCTGCCGCAGAGACCACCGACTTCCCCGATTTGCCTGGATAGGCCAGCACCATGTGCTCGGCCATGTGTGCGCAGTGAGCCTCGTCCGGGAGCTGGTCACCGGTGCCTGCCCGCATGACGGCGACGATCCCGGCTTGTTCCACCTCTGCTCTCCTGAAGAACACCGTGGCCCCGTTAACGACGTACCGCGAAAACTCCGGAAAGCGGGGGTCCGGCTCAGATGGGCTCGCCGCGAGGGCGACGCCGGGCAGGCAGGCTACCATAAATGAGGCTACCAGCGTACACGCTGTCAACGCAGCCAGAAACGCTGTGATTCTCGCCGGACCCCTGGACCGTTCCCGCAGCCCATCGTTCCGGTAGAAACTCCGCATCATCACGGATTACCTCCCTCCGTCTGGCCCGAACCCAGAACATACTTTCGGGTGAGCTGCATTGCAGAGCGAAATGCCGCGACCTGTACCGCGAGAAAGACTAGCGCGATCACAACCGCCCCGCCCAGGGAGTCAGACGCCGTCCTTTGGATTAGCATGGATGCCACAATCCCGGTAACGGTGAGCAATACGTTCGTTGCGACGATGACGAGGCCGGTGCCGAGGGCCATCCGCGGCACTCCGGTGTCGGTAACCACGGACGGATTGGAGGCGGTCCCGGCTACTGTAACCGCCGCAGTGCTGAAGGACAAGGCGACCGCGATCAGGAGAAGCCACGCATTGGGAACCGGAGCCCTGCCTCTCAAGCCCATGAGGAAGAGGATGGCGACCAGTAGCACTGACTGGACCGCGCCGTAGAACAATGCCTTGCCGGTCATGACAAGTGCGGGGTCAGCCGGCGCTGCCCGCAGAATCCGGGACGTTGGCGCAGCGGTCCTGAGCGACCATGACGAGTAAGTACCAGATAGCGAGAGAAAGGCGGCCATAGCTGCCCAGGGCGCAACGGCCGAGGCGTCGCCGCCCCCTCGTGAAGGGAAGACAGTCCAAGCTATCATCATCATCACGAAGTAG
>CAZRRG010000051.1:0-16261 GCA_964602455.1 uncultured Eubacteriales bacterium
GGATCCGGTGGTCGGCTCAAAACGGATCACGTGGTCGAATCGACCGGATTACGCAGGAGGACTCGCAGCTGCTTCTGACGTCCAGCCTCATTTTGGATATCTCCATCGTGCACGACATCTTCTACAACGCCGCCCTCCTGGATAATATGACTGCCCCGGTGCAGCTGTACGCCTATGGCTTCCTGGTCTACCTTTGTCTCTACTCGCTAGTCCTCGCCAAGAGGTTCTCCAAGTCGTTCAGCGAAGCCCGGAAGCTGTCGGCGGAGCTGACGGACGCCTTGGAGCAGTTGGGCGCCTCCGTGAAGGCGCGAGTCGAATTTGAGACTTCCTTCCTCAGGATGCAAATAAAGCCGCATTTCCTGTACAACACGCTCAGCATGATATCTTCTCTGATCACAAGAGAGCCGGACAGAGCCAAGGAACTGCTCCTGGACCTGAGCGACTACCTGCGCGAGAGCTACCGTTTCGACAGCCAGGACGGGCTCATCGATCTCGGCGAGGAACTCAGGTTGGTACAGCTCTACCTGAAGCTGGTCAGGGCAAGGTACAAGGACAAGTTCGACGTCGTCTTCGATGTGGATGAGTCAATCGCGTTGCGGGTGCCGATGCTGACCATCCAACCGCTGGTGGAGAACGCGGTAGGGCACGGCATATTCGACATGCCGAAGGGCGGAGTGGTTGAGATCGCCGTCAAGAGACGGGATGGCTGGACGGCCATCTCGGTTCGCGATAACGGGAAAGGGATGGAGCAGTCAAAGGTGGACGCGATCCTGGCGGGAGGCGAGCAGGCGATAGCCGGACATTCATCCGCCGGAGTAGGTATGGCGAACACCAACCGCCGGCTCATACAGGAGTATGGCCAGGGCCTGGTGGTCGAGAGCAGTCCGGGTCACGGGACCACGGTAGAGATCCGGATCCCCGTGAGGGAGGTGTCGGACTGATGCCAAGGCAAGTAGATTCTAACAGCCGACGCTTTGCCGTGCTCGTGGTCGACGATGAAGGGGACAGCCTGCTCGAGATCCGGGACATGCTGGCACTTGACCCCCGGCTCGTCATTGCGGGGGCGTACACCGACCCCCAGGAGGTGCTCGCGGCCCTGGACCGGTGGCCCCGCCTGGACTTCGCCTTTATTGACATCAAGATGCCGGCTATTTCAGGGTTCGAACTGGGAGAAATACTCATCGTCGACCCGGACCATCCCGACGACATAGGTGACGGCGGACCGGCCACCGCAGCCGAGATCGGTGGTTCCGGCTGGTCCAGCGGAGTCTATGGGTTGCATGTGGACGCTGACGGCAACATCTACATGGCCGATTACGGCGGTAGCCGGATCAGGGAAGTAGCGGCGGTATCCGGCACGCAGTGGGGCATCGACATGGTGGCCGGCAATATCTACACCGTCGCCGGTACCGGGACTCCCGGGTACTCCGGCGATGGAAGCCATGCCAACCTCGCGCAGGTTGCTTGGCCCACCGGCGTGACCACAGGCAAGCACGGTGAACTCTATGTCGCGGACTTCTCCAACGACCGCGTCCGAGTCCTTCGCGAAGCCGCGGCGGTAGCGCTTGACGCCGCGACGAGACTCGCTGCGCGATTTCCGACCGGTACGGTAGGGTCCGGCTATGACAGCGGGGCCATCACGCAGTTCGTGGACGCCCACGACGGCCTGTCGCCTTATACCTGGAGCGCGGCCGGGCTGCCTTCGGGTCTCGCCATGAACTCGAGCGGGACTGTAACTGGAACGCCCAGGGTAGCCTTCAGCGGCAACGTTACCGTGACCGTGAGCGATTCCAGCACACCTAGGACGTCCGTGTCCGTGACTGTGCCTCTGACCGTGAGGCCCGCGGCGCCTGGCATCGGTGTTCTGCCCGCTCCCGTCGACGGCGTATACAACGGCGCTCAGGACGTCACGGTGACGATGGAGGGCCAGACGCCCGGCGGCCAGAGCATCGAGATCTGGTACACCACCGACGGGTCGGATCCCGTAGAAGGCGGGGAGCCTGTCGGAGGAAACGATCCGGGCGCGTCCGCGATCGAGTACGCTGCGTCATTCGCCCTGCCTCTGATCCCGGACAGCGTTACGACATTGAAGGCGCGCGTGCGGGAGTCGGGACAGTGGAGCGATTCAACCTCCACCGTCCTCACATGTCTCCCGGCCTTCGCGCCAGCCATCGATCCGGCGCCCACGGCGGCGCCAGGTACGGTTGTGGGCACGACGCGTATCACGGGCACAGATGTCGCTGCCGGTCACTCGCTCGCTGTACAGGTTCCCTACAGTCCCGCCGGCACCCCGAGAGTCGGAAGCGACGCTCCTGCCGGCGATGGCGTCACAAACCCATATACACCGGGCGATGATCTGGCCGCGGCCTCGGAAGATTATGTAGGCATCTTCGAGCTGGACGGCTCTGGAAAGGTGTTTGCTTTTAGCCCGATTCGCCTCGGTTCCGACGACGTCAGATCTGTTATGCCTGATGCACCTGCCCTCAGTTCGGCTCCGACGGCGGCCGAGGGCACGGCTCTGGGTACCACCAGGATCACGGTGACCGGCGTCGCCGGCGGCCATTCGCTGGCAGTTCGAGTTACGCCAGCGCCTATGAGCACCCCGAGAGTGGGGGACGCCCCTCCCTCCGGCGTGGACGTGACGAACCCGTACACGTCGGGCGATGACCTTTTGGCCGGTATCGGATACTGGGTTGGCGTCTACGAGTTGGACGACACTGGCAAGGTTGCGGCGTTCAGCCAGTCTTCACTGACGGTTGACCACATAAGGCAGCCTGAAACATACTCGGTCAGCGTATCCGCGAGCCCGGCGGGCAGCGGCTCGGTCTCGGGCGGCGGTACGACGTTTATAGCGGGGGACACAGTGACCGTAGTGGCTGCCGCCAACTCCGGATACACGTTCTCCAGTTGGACCGAGGGCGGTACAGTCGTCAGCTACAGCGCATCCTATACCTTCGTGATGGACGCCTCCAACCGTACCCTGGTAGCCAGGTTCGACGTGGTAGCGCCGCCTCCGCCCACGCTGGCGCCCGTCATACCGATCAAGAGATCTCCGGGCGTCACGACCGGGCCCGTGTCCGGCATAGCCCCGACCCAAGCCACGATCAGCGGCAGCATAACTGATATGGGCAACGCAACCGTCACCCACGTCCGTTTCGCGTACCGGTTGCAGGGCGCCAGCGGTTGGGAATACGCAGGCGACGCGTCGGGCTCGTTCGTCGCCGGCGATAGGTTTAGCGCGACTCTGACCGGCCTTCAGCCCGGCAAGATCTATGAGTTCCAGGCCCGGGCCTCCAACGAAGTCGATTGGGGCTACAGCGATATCGACACTTTCCTCACCTTGCCCGCTAACCTACCGACAGTGACGACGCATGGGATCACAACCACCGGCGCCTACACTGTCACCCTGAATGGGGCCGTCGCTACAAAGGACGGCGCCGGCAAGGCGGACGCCATCACGGACAGCGGGTTCTACTGGTGGCCTTCGTATGTCGACCGATCGTACCGGGGCGGAACTCCGCCGTCACAGGCGTGGCAGAACTCCGCAACCATGGGCCCGGACGGCGCATTCAGCACCGTGATGCTCATGAACACATCTATCAAAGAGACGTACTACTACGTTGCCTACGCGACCAACTCCTACGGGACCGGGTACGGCACCATGATGAGTTTCGAGATACCGCTTTTGACGGTCACGACTCTTGAGCCTGCCGACATCGGCCTCGATTCCGCCATTCTCCGAGGCAAGGCAGAAGGTGGGACGGGAACGGTAAAGGCCAGCGGCTTCCGGTGGACAGCCGGGTCGGACGACGTCAAGGAAGTTGCGGTCCCCGCGGGTCCGGACGGCGCCTTCAGCCTCAAGCTGACGGGGCTCAAGCCTGGAACCCGGTACACCTATACCGCCTATGCCAGCAACGTCAGCACGAGCGCCGGCGAGAGCGCCAATGGGAGCCCCATGGAATTCACCACGCTTACGCTCGCCCCCATTGTCGGGACACAAACCGCCTCTCCAGATGATACCGGTACTGGGACCACGCTGAACGGTAGCGTCAGGAACGATAACGGCTTGCCCGTCACCGCCACGGGATTTGTGTGGGGCACGACCTCTCACCCGGATACGATGGTGTCCGCCCCGGCCGACGGTGGCAGCGGCTTCTCGTACGTTATCGGCGGGCTCCAGCCCGGCATGACTTACTACTTCGCGGCATATGCCACCAACTCCGCGGGCACCGGCTACGGCAATGTGGAGAGTCTTGTTATGCCGACTGAGGCGCCCGTCGTGGAGACGCTGGAGGCTTCCAATCTCAAGGGCCAATCCGTTACGCTGAACGGGTACATCGTCAAGAACAAAGGGTTGCCTATTGTAGGCAGCGGATTCAAGTGGGGGTTCGGCCCTGAGCCCTACAACTGGGAGGAGGTCCCGACAGGCGGCGACGGGCGTACCCTGTCGTATGACCTGACAGGTCTACTCCCATTGAGCAAGTACTCCTTCCAGGCATTTGCCGAAAACACAGCCGGCACGGCCTACGGCGACGTGATCGAGTTCGAAACGCCGCCGGATCCCCCCGAAGTGAAGACTCTGCCTACGACGTACATGAACGGTACCGAGGCACATGTACAGGGCACGGTCACCAACGACAAAGGGCTCATGGTGGGATCTGAATACTTCCTGTGGGGCCTGGACCCGGATCCCCAAGACAAAGGGCATGTAGGTTCGCACTTCGACGGGGTGGCCAGCGCCCGCCTGGACGGCCTCATACCCGGAGGGAAGTACTACTACAGGTTTGTCGCCGAGGGCCAGGGCGGGACCGGCTACGGCGAGGTGCTGGACTTCACCATGCCTGCTGTGGTCCCGACGGTCACCACGACCTCAGCGTCGTTCGACCCGATGACTTCACAGGGAGAGCTCCTGGGCAGCATAGGCTCCAATGGAGGAGCCCCGCTCATCGAGTACGGTTTCCAATACAGTATGGATTCGAGGGACTGGAAGACTCTCGCCATAGGGCAGGGGCTATACACCGGCGACATCGCTACCGGCATCAGCAGCCTGAATGACAACCTCTTGCCGGGGCGCACCTACTACGTTCAGGCCTACGCGCGGAACGTGGCCGGCGTGGGGTACGGCGGCACGGTCAGCTTCACGACGCCGGCGCTGCCCACAGTCCTGGCCAGCATAGACGCGAGAGAAGTCTCCGCGACCGGCGCGGTGCTGCACGGGACGATCCTCGACACCGGCCATCCCGGCGTGAAGTGCAGCTTGCACAGGTTCCAGTACAGGGAGGCTGCGGGCGGAGACTGGATCAGCGTCGCCACTACCGAAGGGTCGTTCGGCGTCGCGCAGTTCAGCTTCGAACTCGAGGGCCTGAAGCCAGGGACGAAGTACGAGTTCCAGGCACAGGCTTACAGCCCCGCGGGATGGGGAAGCAGCCGTGTGGTGACCTTCACAGCCGGCTGGGGTTCGACCGACAAAGAAGCCGCCGCAAACATGAAGGCTGCCGGCTACGATTCCGCGGCGATAGCCGACGTGCTCCGGACCACCTTTGGTGACAGCGATCTGGCTGCATTCCAAGTGCTGCAATACGCGGGGTTCGATGTGTCTGGCAGCGCGGCAGGTCTTCGGAACTCCTCCTACAAGGGAACCCCCGCCAGCGTAGCGACCATCGTGTTGGGGGAGGGCGTCGACGCCGCCGGCGCGGCTGAGATGCTAGAGGAGGTCTTCCATTGGGAGATGGCGATCATCAGCCACGGGAACCCGTACAACTTGTCTCCCGCCCCATATGCCGTGGCCAAGACACTGTACGGCGCGGGATGCAAGATCGACGACGTGGTGACCGCTCTGAAGGATGTCTACAGCTTTGCGCCCGACAGACTCATGACCTCTTACGAGGGCGTTCTCCTGACTAGCGAGCCGTTCTTCCTATCACTTGAAGCCGTGAACGGCGTCATCGCCCGGGTATACGGAGTCAAGGAACTGGCTGAGTTTATCTGGCGAAGGGACACTAGCGGTTGGAATCCCAACATTGACTCATCTATTTGCGACGTTGTCCTCGTGCTCAAGCGGGATGCGGGCATGGGTAACGCCGCCGAGATCGCGGGGATCCTGAAAGGCGTTGTCCCGTCTCTGACCATGAAGCAACTGGCCGGGGCATGCAAGTTCGCCGGCTTTACCGTCGCCGACGCAGGCGATGCGATACTGAAGATGTTTGAGCTAGTGGATGCCCTATCCATGGCCAGAGCCCTGTTCATCACTTGCTGGGGCTCATACGATGCTTCTGCGGTTGTGGACTTCTTAGTGAAGGGAATGGGGATTGCGGCCCCCGAGCTCATCGAGATCGTGACCGTCATAGCGAAGGACCGCCCGATGCTCTGGATCGACATCTTGACCATCCCGGCCCTGCTGAGCAGGTATTACCAAATGGATGCCCCGCAGGCTGCCCGGCTCATGTACGCTTCCGGGTATACCCGCAGCCGGAACGGCACCGGCTACGGACTGCGGCACCTGGTGGAGGCAGTGAGGAAGTCCTTCGGCATCTCATCTGCTTACGACTTGATCGGCGCCATCAAGAACTGTGGCGCGTCTCCGGTGGATGTGGCGCAGGAGATGAGCGACCTGAGCTCCTACTGCGTCTCCCTCGACGGTGACTGGCTTACCGCCTACTTACAGCAGGGCTACACGGCGACCGACGTGACCGCGTGGTGCAGGACCGTGCAGGATGGCAACGGCGGCATTGATCTGGCCTTCGTGACGCTGGTGCCGGTCTACTACAGGGCAAATGGGAGCACTCAGGAGAGTCTGAATGACATCGCCCTGGCGGTGCGAACGGTCTTTGAAGCCGACGTTACCACGACGCTCGAGGTGTTCCAGAACCGGAACCGGATGCAATGGCTTGGGATCTCCGACAAGGCGATTCAGGACGCAGTGGCCTATGCATACGGTGTAGACCCACTTGCGGCCCTAATCAAGGCCATGAAGGACGCCGGCGATCCCGCCATCAAGGTGGCGGTCACTCTACGCAGCCTGTCTGGCGTGGATGACTACCCGACGATGGCCGGGTATCTCGCCGGGGCCGGCTACGCGGTCGGCGACGTCCTTGGCGTGGTCACTTACTTCTACCCCTCGGCCGGGATCAGTGATGGCCCAACGCGGGGCGCTCTTGATGCAATGGTGAGCGTCCGGTTCAGCGTGTTCCCCGATAATCCTCCGAGTATGGTGATGATCCTTCACGCCATCGGATGCGACACCCTGAAGTCAGCAATCAATGCGCTGAAGTGGGGCGGGTATGACGCCGCCCGCATCGCCAAGATCCTCAAAGACGACTATTCAGTGAACATCCTGCAGGCAATCGAAGAGATGGGCCGCTTCCTGGCCGACGATCAACAGGCGATCTTCAACGCTGCGCTGGCTGCCTACGGACTGCAGACCGTCGAAGACCTTGCGAAGGTCCTGAAGTACGACTACTCCATGAGTATTGAACGGGTGACCGACGAGGTAGGCCGCATCTTCGCCGACAAGCCGCGCGGGATATTAAAGGCGGTCCTTGCCGTCTACGGGCTGGACACGGTCACATACACCCGGCATCTGAAGGACGCAGGCTATACCGCGATTCGAGCGGTGTCAATCCTGCAGTACCATCTTGACGTCGCAGACCTCCAGGAACTGGCCTCTTACGCTCAGGGCGCCGGTTACGGCGAGATCGATGTCCTGATCGCCCTGCGCGAGGGCGGCGGATCCCTGGAGCCGTGCCTGGCCGCTGTGTCGGCCGCTTACGGGAATGACGTACTGGGCGTCTACTTCAAGGATAAGAGGGCGGCCGGGTACCCGGCATGGAAGACGATAAGGGAACTTGCGAACTTCTACGTCACCGAGATTGATGGAGTCGCGCCGCGCCTGTGCGCTGCGGGATACACCGAGGCGGAGGCCCTGAAGGGACTGGTAGACGTCTTCGGCAACTACCGTCAAGATGAGAGCATACGGGCTGTGGCCGCTGCCTACGGGAAGGACCCCGCGGTCATCGCCATCATCAAGTGGCAGAACGAGGGGCGGGGCGACGCAGGCTTCGTCTACCGGAGCCTGGGGTCTATTCTGGGGATCTTCGACCCGATGACACGGATCGACTATATGAGGCAAGCAGGGTACGGTGAAGAGGATCTTCTCCTGACGGTCGCCCGGGAGTCGAGAGAGTCCCTGGTCCAGATGATTGTGGCGGTCCTGGGATTCACGGACCCCGTGGCCATCGGTTCCTGGTATAAGGCGCATCCGGAGGTGAGGTTGTACTCCAGCATAAGGCCCCTGGCCGAGCAGTTGGAGGCGAACTTTCCGGATGCCGGCCCTATCGTCATAGCGAAGGCCCTATTAGCCGCAGGGTTCCCGATGGACAACATCTCAAGCGAGTGCGTGTTCGCCTGGCTCCTTAACCATGTCCGCACGAGTGGCGGCAAGAATGATGTCTTGGCGGCTGCGCTGGGGTCCGCGCATCCAGACGATCTTCACCTTGGCGTGGAGTCGGCCTCGTCCCTTCTTATCGACATGGGATACGGGGTTGACGACGCCTTGGTGTGGCTCATCTACGACAATTACTCTGTAACGGAGGCGTTTTTCCGGGTCAACGGCATGGCTGAGAACGGCGTGGGAATCGGGACTACTGGGGCAGTGGCGGCGTTCCTCCGGAGCCGTTTCTACAGGGATGCAAGATCGCCGGAGACGGGTTACCTCACCGCGGAGCCGCTCCTGAAGGACGGCAAGCGCGGCGAGTTCAACATCGTGGATATCGCCGTGCCGCTCATGTCGGTTGGGCGAGGTACAGCTGCCCTGAGGTACAACACGGCGGTCTGCCAACTAATGATCGCCGGCTTCAGCCTACGGGACAGCATGGCCATCCTCCTGAATGCCGGAGCGGGTTTTGACGACCTGTTCCGAGCCGTGACGATGATCGCAATCCCCGTCGGCAACGTCCTTCGGGCCGCAACTCCGGACCAGGTGGGCGAGATCGTCCTAGCGCTCTTCGACTACGCGACGCAAAAGAACCTTGGCCTCAATCTCGTGGACTTCGCTCGCATGCTGGTTGAGCTGGGACCCCAAGGCGGGTATCGGGGCTATGACAGCGCGTCACTCGGAAGGCGCGACGTCTACTGGATCATGCAGACCCTTGTCCGCCGTTACCTCGAGGCCAACGGCATGGACGGTCCAATCGACGTCCTCGCTCTCAACATTCTGCGCCAAGGCGGCCAGAAGATCGAGATCGCGACTCAAGACCTGGCCGACGACGGGGTGGGACTATCCGCCCTATCCTACCTGAAGAGCTTTGTCGGTCTTGACGACGGGTGGAAGGAAGCGGGCGCGTACTTGGTCTGCGCCGACTACAGCCAGCAGGATGCGGCTGCAGCCCTTGCGACCAACGAAGACTACAGGTTCATCATCTACGGCATGAAGTTCATGGGTAGCATGGTCATGACAGCGATAAGCGCAGGTATCGGCCAGGCCCTCAGTAGCTACACGTATATATCCTGGGGGCTGAAGATTGCGGGAGCCGTCAGGAAGGGGCTCTGGCTGTATGACATTACCACCACCGATGACTATATGGTTAAGATATCGCCCTAGCGCTACTCTCTATCGCCGTCGCATAGGGCCCGCAGCGTTCGCTGCGGCCCTTGTGACGGGGCTTGTGCCTGACGTTGCCAATGCCCACAAAAGGGCTTATCCTGTCTTTAGGCCGAGTCTCTGAAGTGAAGTGATAAAACTAGAATGGGCGACGAGACCAACCAAAATCGGACGACCGCTCTGTTCAATAGCCTTCTCAAGACCTCGAACCTGGAGCAGTTCATCGACAAGAACGCAGAGGCCATGCAACTGCGGCCGTTCAGCCAGTACATAACCGAACTGTGCCGGGATAGGGGAGAAGTGCCTGAGCAGGTCATCAAGCGGGCCAACATCGAGCGCTCCTTTGGGCACCAGGTCTTTAGGGGCTCTAGAAATCCTTCACGCGATACGGTCCTCCAGCTGGCTTTCGGGCTCGGCGCGGATGTCGATACGGCACAGGAGCTTCTGAAGCATGCCCGGATGAGCGCCCTGTACCCGCGAGTGAAGAGGGATGCCGCCATCATATATTGCCTGCACAACCAGTTTCCCCTCACGGATGCACAACGGGTCCTCTTTGAGATGGACCTACCGCTGATGGGCGGGAGCCGCGTAAGATGAGCACCGCATACGTAACAGACGCTATCGCCGAGATTACCGGCGCCTTCAGTGACTCCCAGTACCCCGAAGGCTTTCTGGAGCGCTACGTCCAGCTGGAGTGCTTGGGATGGGGTCACGGAGTCGAGACGTTCCTTGTCAGGCGAAGGGGCCAGGACGAGCTGTATGTGGCCAAGTGTTACGACAAGGAGCTGTACTCCTCGGTTCAAGAAACCGGCATCCTCCGGTCATTGCAGCATGAGGGAATCCCCGCATTCGCCGACGAGTTCGAGAACCAGAAAATGGCCTGTATCGTGCGGGAGTATGTGGAGGGAAGACCGCTCGATCAGGTTGCGGCCGAAGGAGGTCTCTCGAAGAAGGATGCCATAGATGTCTGCCTTCAGCTCTGCGACATCCTGGACTATCTTCACAGCCAGCCTCAACCTATAATCCACAGGGACGTTAAGCCGCAGAATGTCATCGTCAGGCCGGACGGCAAGATTAGCCTAATCGACTTCGACATTTCCCGTGTCTATCAGACCGGCGCCAAAGCTGACACGCAGTTCCTGGGTACCCGCGAGTTTGCTCCTCCTGAACAGTACGGGTTCTCGCAGACGGATTGTCGCGCGGACATTTACTCCATAGGCGTGTTGCTGGGCTGGCTTCTCACGCGGGAGATGGACCCCAGAGAGGTTAGTGCCGCACTGGGCCGCGATCCGCTAGGGAAGATATACCGCAAGTGCACCGCCTTCTCGCCTGAAGACAGGTATCATTCGGTCGCGGCTCTCAAGTCCGCGCTGGTCAGCCTTGACGGCGGGCGCCAGAGAGCGGCGGTGCAACGGGTGGCAGCGGTGCTCTCCGGCATTGTCCTTCTAGCCGCGGGCTTCCTTGTCGGGCGATACACCGATTTCCTGGCGGCCGCATTGAACCCGAGCGTGGGAGTTGCTTTTCAGGAACCCATGATCGAGGAAGCAGTAAGGCTGCAACTCGGCAAGGATCCGAACTCGGCCATCCTCGAGGACGAACTGCTCTCTGTGACTGAGCTCTTCATCTTCGGAGGCTCTCTGGTTGCAAGAACCGAAGAGGAGTTCACTGCCGGGATGGAGCGCCTTGTGGAGGACAAGCATCTCGATAAGGGGCCGATCCGGACACTTGACGACCTTCAGCAGATGCCCAACCTGACCCGTATCTCAATAGCCATGCAGCAGGTCGTCGATCTCGCCCCGTTAGCCGGCCTGGCGAACCTGGAGCACGTGGACATACGAAACAATCCGGTGACGGACCTATCAAGTCTGGCTGGACTCCAGTTCCTAAAATCGCTCTGTGTGTTTGACACTCGAGTCACTGATCTCTCGCCGGTCTGGGACTGTCCCATGCTCACCCAACTAGATGCAGGTAGACTGCCGCTCCATTCTCCCGCGGCCTTTGCGGGGCTGAGCCGCCTGCGGAATCTGAGCCTTCACGAGACAACTCTGGACACCCTTGCCGGCATCGGTGAACTGACGCAGATCCAGTTTCTTGAGGTTACGGGCGTTATCGATGGCGACCTTTCCCCGCTGCTCTCGCTTCCTAATCTCAAGGAAGTCCTGCTTGGCGAAGATATGCGGGAAGCGGCTGCTTCGATTCAGGACAGGGTACACTTCACAGTGTCCTTCCGGTAGAAAGCGATCTGACCGCGCTACACTTGGCTCTCCCTTCGAGCGCAAGCCTGTAATGGGTCTTCATTCCAGCGTGCAGCGGACATCGATGGTGCGAAAAACCACGGAGGTGGGCTGGCAGCCCACCTTTTTTGTAGTTGGAATGTGTAGAAAGGAGGCAGCGTTCGACACGAGGGGGAAGGCGAACATGTCCAGAACAAGGCATCGGGCTCTGGCTCTAGCCATTGCCGCGGCAATTGTGTTCTCACTGCTTCCTACTGCAGCATTCGCCGCCGGGTCACCCGGGTTCGCAGATATGCCGGCTGAAGGTCACTGGTCCTACCAGGCCCTGGCCGCTGCTGTGGCTAACGGCCTACTGACCGGTTCGGGCGGCAGGCTGATGCCTCAAAACAACTTGACCAGGGCTCAGATGGCCACCATCGTCAGTCGCGCGTTCGGCGCGTCGGAACAAGCAAGCCTATCGGGCTTTTCGGACGTGCCTGGCGGCGCGTGGTACGCCGCGGCCATGGCTGGCGCAGTGCAGATGAAGGCATTCCAGGGCGATGGCGCCGGGCGACTACGTCCCGAGGATTCTATTACCCGGGAGGAAGCCTTTGCCGTTCTGGCTAGGGCTTTCAAATTCTCCGGCGGCGCTCCGACTGCCCTTGGCGCTTTCTCCGACAAGGAAGACGTCAGCACGTGGGCTATTGGACCGCTGGCTGCGCTTGCAGAGGCGGGCTATATACACGGCAGCGAAGGCAGGCTGAATCCCGGTGCGCCCATAAGCCGTGAGGAGTTTGCCCAGATCATGTACAACCTCGTGGGCAGCTACATCTCGGCTGCGGGCACATACACCGAGCCCGTCACCGGCAATGTCATGGTCAATGCCGCAGGCGTGACGCTGAAGGGGTTGACCATCGCGGGAGATCTCATCCTCGGAGACGGTGTCGGCGACGGCGACATAGTCCTGGACAACGTTACCGTGACGGGACGCTTGGTCGTCCGCGGAGGAGGAGAGAACTCCATCCGCATTATCAATAGAAGCCAGGTTGGCAGCATCTCGGTAGGCAAGACCGGTAGCGGCGGCATCCGCATCAAGGCGGAAGAAGGATGCCAGGTCGATGTGATCTATGTGGATGACGGCGTGGACGACATCATCCTGGAGGGCGTCTTCAACAACGTTAACATCGACACAGATGCCCCAGTAGTGTTGCAGGATTCCTCAGTAACGGCCCTGACCGTGTCCTCGGCGTCGTCCTCCGTACGATTGGGCGGTGCCACCACCGTGACCGTAGCTCAGATCCCTGACGGCGCTACCGGCGCGTCCATTGAGGTGGGCGAGGGCGCCAAGGTCGCCAAGGTTGAGAGCGCGGCCCAGGGCGTCAGCATCAGAGGGTCCGGCACCGTGGTAGAGGCACACATCAGCGGCAGCAACACATCGGTTGACACGGAAGACACCGATATCACCGTGTCAGAAGGCGCAGTCGGGGTTACCGCCAACGGCAGCGTTGTCGCGCCAGGTTCCGGGACTAGTACCGGCGGTACCCCTTCCGGAAACGTGGATCCTCCTCCTTACACCGGCGACGAAGGCGATGATGAGGACGACGAGGAGCCTCCAAGTTACACTGCGACTGCGGCCACCTACGCCGAACTGGTCGCCGCGCTCGCTGACAGCCGTGCTCTTGCGGTAACCATCACGGGCGAAGTGATAATCCCTGCTGACGCAACGGTAGCGGCCAATAAGCCAGTGACCATTGACAGCAGGCAGGGCGCTATCCTGATAATCGGGGAATTGGCCAGACTCATCAATAGCAGCACGCTCACAAGCGCAGAGAAGACCGGGATCGCGGGTCCCGGTACCGATACCGGCCTGGTGATCGAAGGCGGCACTTTGGAGAACACCGGCGTGTTCGTCAACAATAGCCGGCTTGGAGTCTTCAAGGGCAGGCTCGTGAACAGCGGCACAGTGACCTCGAACGAATGGATCCACGGCCTGGGACTCGCCATTGAGAACAGCGGGACACTAAACATCGTGGGAAGTTCTCTGACCCTACGCGACACCGGCGATACGGGCTTCCCCGAAGAGATCGCTGCTCCTACCTACTCGAGCCTCGAAAATGCGTCCGGGGCGGGCCTTTTCGTCAGCGGGGGCGGTTCCATAGAGGTTGGCGCCGGAAGCACGGTGACCAACTCAGGGACGGCTGTGAACGGGGCGGGCTGCAGCGTTGAAAACTACGGCACCCTCACCAACGACGGTACGTTCACCAACCGGGGGTTCATCCTAAACGCCGGGACTATAGACGGCGGCGTCGGGGTCACCAATGACGGGGCAGATGCCGAGGTGAGGCGTTCGCTAACGGTCACCGACGAAGCGGAGCTGCGAGCCGGGGCATCAGCCCTTGATCCAGAGTACTCAGGGATGATCGTCCTGGGGGATATCCAGCTCGCAGCCGATCTGGCGCTCGCCGAGCCCGTAGAGATACACAGATCCGCAGCACTAACGGTGCCGAGCGGCGTGACGCTCACCGTTGCCTACTCGGATAGCGAATGGACAGAGCTCATGGTACGAGGCACGCTTAGCGTCCTTTCCGGTGGCAGCCTCGTCACCACCACGAACGGCCTGGAGGATGACGCTGAAGCAAGCGGTCAGGTCACGGTCCTGGGCGGCTCGTTCACGGCCGGGGAAGGCAGCAGCGTCACAAACGACGGGCACATCTTATTGATCGATGGGGTCATCGACATCCCGGAGAGTGTCTTGTCCGGCAGACCCATCGCCGACGTCATGGCGGAGATGGTTGCCGAGAGTTTCGCGGACCTCCAGGAGGCGCTTGCGGAGGGCCGGTGCACAAGAGTCGAGTTGACACGGAGCATTTCGCTGGGCGGCAACATCACGCTGGACAAAGACTTGGCCATTCACGACGGAGTGACCCTTACTGTACCGGACGGGCGAAACCTAACGATCGGCAGCGGAGGAAGCATCAAGATGCTTGGCACTCTCGCGGTTGAGGCGGGGGGCACCATCATCAATGAGGGCTTCATCCACATAGCCGGCACCCTGCATAACGAAGGAAGCTACACCAACATGGAGGGTTCAGGCTTCGAAGCATACGGCGGAACTGTCTCCAACGCAGGGGTCTTCGTCAACAACTGCCATATGGACATGAGGGACGCCAGCTTTGTCCTCAGTTCCGGCAGCTTCACTACGTACAACATCGGTGGGCTGTTCTTCGCTGACGGCTCCACCATCGACGCGCCGGCCGAGTTCCATAACGCCGGGTACATGAAGATCGTTGACGAGTACGCGGGGGATACGGCTACCACTGTAACGATCCGGGACCTTTCGGGTCTCACGAACAACTCGAGCTGGATAGAGTATTGCGCGGCGGTCTTCGACAGTGCCGGCTTAACGGAGGCCATCCAGGCGCAGCAGGCCAAGATCGCCGATCTCGGCGGGGATCCGGATCCCCACGGCATCGCGGTCTATAACCGGCTCGATTTCGCAGCCAGCATGGAGTTGTCTGGCGTCCATACTCTAGAGGGATTCGGAAACTACTGGATCCAGTCCTATTGGGATGACGCTGCCCTCGAGGTGAGGCCGGTAGTCCTCACTGTAGCTGAGGGAGCCTTCCTTACTGTGGGACACGAGAACACCCTCTACGTCAGCGAGGGCGTGCTCCTGAACCAAGGCACTGTTGTGACTACGGAGCAAGTGCCAGACGTGGCAGGTTCCGGCGTTGTAGAGGTCTGGTCAAGCGGGACCTTCACCAACAACGGTGTTGTTATCAACGACGGCGTCTTTTCGGCCCAGGACGAGTACAAGGACGATGGTTCAGGCACGACCGGACTCTGCGCGGTCATAGATGGAAGCAATGCCGGTTCGATCACGGGTCTCCAGCACATAGCCTATGTTCGGGATTGGGCGGGCCTTGCCGCCGCAGCCGGTAGGGAGGATGGCGGCGGGAAGTACTATGCCCGCATCGAGATAAGGAGCGAGAGCGACATAGTCCTGGAGGAGGACCTCACGATTGACGCCAGCCTGTTTGTGGAGTGGGACAGCGGCATCGAGGTGCCGGAAGGCACCACCTTGACGTTGACCGGCAGCCACGAGATGCACCACAACGGGGATATTTGGGTATACGGGACGCTTATCACTGAGGCTGACTACTCATGGTACAACTTCGGGTACACGCAGGTCGGAACCGGCAGCGAAGGATCTGCCCTCTTCACAAACGGCGGCAGCTTCTTCAACAGGGGAAGGCTTAGCGTCTTCTCTGGCGGGACATTCCATAACCTCGCCTCCGGGTACTATGACGGCGATGCTCCTGATGCCTCCAGTGGAGGGACTGTCACTTTCGACCCGGAGTAACAGCGGGGCGGACTCACCCGGTTTGACCGACGGATTCAGCGGGACCGGCCGACATACAGCATATGTTCGCCGGTCCCCCAGGTCACG
>CAZRRG010000052.1:0-15714 GCA_964602455.1 uncultured Eubacteriales bacterium
ACGGCCCTCGACCTTGGGATCAACTTCTTCGATACGGCCGACATCTATGGCGACGGCCAGTCTGAGGAATACCTCGCCGGAGCGCTCGCGCGCCAACCTCGAGACTCCTACGTCATCGCCACCAAAGGCGGCTCGGAGAGGCCTGAACCCGGGATGGAGCGCCAGAACGGAGACCCGGCATACCTTCGCAAGGCCCTGGAAGCAAGCCTCAGACGCCTGGGCACCGACTACATAGACCTCTACCAGCTTCATAACCCGGACCCTGCGGTGCCCATTCAGGAGACGGCGGGCGCCTTCGCCAGGTTCATTGAGGAAGGGAAGATCCGTTACGCAGGCGTCAGCAATATGGACAAGCAGGAGCTCACGGAGTGGCTTCAAATTGTACCCGGTACAGTCTCTATCCAGCTCTCATGCTCCCTTCTTGACCGGACCAAGGCCGACGCCATGTTTCCTCAGGGTCACGACCTAAAGCTATCCCTCATCCCCTGGACCCCGCTCTTCGACGGGTTTCTGGTGAACCCGCCTCCCCTGGAGCCTGACAAGAGGACAGGGTTCTTCTCGCTGTTACCCATGGAATTCATGGAGAAGGCCAACAAGGTCTGCTCCTTGATACGCGTCATGGCTGCTGACTACTGGACCAAGCCCTCGGCGATCGCGCTATCGTGGGTGCTGCGCCGGCTTGAGGTGGCCACTGCTTTGGTCGGGACGACAAGCCCGATACACCTCAAGGAGAATGCCCGCGCGCTTGAGATAAGCCTCTCGAACAGGGATCTTCAACAGCTTGAGGAAGCTTCATTGGCAGTGCCGCCGCCGGAGATACTGCGCATCATGGAGGTAACCGGTGTTCTGGACGGAGGGCGTGTCGCGGTGCTCCCGATTGGCCTCAAGGTCAAGATCCCCGGCAGGGTGAAGCCGAAAGATCGTATTGAGTTGAACCTCTGGGACGGACGGGTCCACGCGTTTCCGGGCCAGGACCGGCCCAACTGACACTGGAGGGGTTAGCTTGGGATCGCGTGGAGAGCTCGTCTCAGATGAAGGGATACTGCAGCTGCTGTCGGACCTCATCCGCATCGACTCCGTGAGTCCAAGCCTGGTACCAGGGGGACAGGGAGAAGCCGAGATCGCCCGGCACCTGGGCGACTACATGCAGAGCATGGGCCTAGAGGTCCGGTACCAGGAGTTCTTGCCGGGCCGGCCCAACGTGATCGGTGTCTTGAAGGGCACCGGCGGCGGGAAGAGCCTCATGCTGAACGGCCACATCGACACGGTGAACACTGCCGGGATGGACATTGACCCCCTCTACCCAAGGTATGAAGACGGCAAAGTCTACGGCCGCGGCAGCTTCGATATGAAGGGCGGAGTGGCCGCAATGGTAGAGGCCGCATCGGCCATCGCCCGCTCGGGACGCAGGCTACGGGGAGACGTCATCGTTACAGGTGTAGGTGACGAGGAGTACGCCAGCGCCGGGACGGAGGCCATAGTGCGGGAGTACAAGGCTGACGCCGCCGTCAACTGCGAACCCACGGGCCTCGACCTCGTGCTTGCCCACAAAGGGTTTGCCTGGATGCGCACCACCGTGGAAGGCAAAGCCGCTCACGGGTCACTGCCCTGGGAGGGTGTCGACGCCATCACCAAGGCTGCGCGCTTCCTGGTCGAACTTGAAAAGATGGCTTCCGAGGAGTTCCCCAAGAGGACTCATCCGCTGGTTGGGTCCGGCTCAGTCCACGCCTCACTGATAAGCGGCGGCGCCGAGCTCTCGACATACCCGGCCAAGTGCGTGGTTGAGCTCGAGCGCAGGACGATCCCCGGTGAGGACAAAGACACTGTCGTGCGCGAGATGGAGGCGCTGCTAGGGCGCATTTCCGCTGCCGACCCGAAGTTCCGCGCCCGGAACGAGGTGTTCTTCTACCGGTCGTCCTTCGAGGTTTCACCCAAGGAGCCCATCGTGCAGGCGCTGCGCGGGGCCTGTGTGGAGGTCCTCGGGAAAGAGCCTTCCTACTCCGGTACCAATCCGTGGCTTGATTCGGCCATACTGAAGGACGCCGGTATTCCGACAGCCGTCTTCGGGCCATCCGGCGGTGGAGCTCACAGCGCCGTGGAGTGGGTGGATTTCCGGTCGGTTGTGGATACCGCCCGGGTTCTGTGCCGGGCTATAGCCAACTTCTGCGGTTAGGAGAATCCAATGAACAGAATCGGGATCGACGTTGTCCCAGTAGGTCGAATAAGGACGAGCCTTGAGCGCCGCAAAGACGTGTTTCTTGCGAAGATGCTTAGTCCCCGTGAAGCCGAGTACTGCGCGGGACCGCGGATGGTCGAGCGCGTCGCCGGGCGCGTTGCCGCCAAGGAAGCAGTGATGAAGGTCATCGGCCAAGGTTGGCCGGTTGTAGGCTGGACAGACATCGAAGTGCTGCCCGGCCCCACGGGCCGTCCGTGCGTCTCCCTGACGGGAAGGGCGCTGGAGCACGCGCAGGCCATAGGGCTCGGCGATATCGACGTATCCATAACTCACGACGGGGACCTGGCTATCGCCGCAGCGCTTGGCTCCCTGAGGGGGAAGTAGGATGTACCTGGTTACGGGCAACAAGATGCGGGAGATAGACGCAAGAGCTTCTGAGATGGGCCTTTCCGCCATGATCCTTATGGAGAACGCCGGAAGAGCGTTGGCTGTGGAAGCAGCGGCTGTCCTTGGGTCTCTCACCCCCTGCGGAGGCCAGGACCGGCCCCGGGAGACTCCCGGAGCACTGGTGTTTGCCGGCCCCGGACAGAACGGCGGCGACGGCTTCTGCGCTGCCAGGCACCTCTCTTCCATGGGGTACCCTGTCACGGTGCTCTTCTTCGGAGAAGCCTCGAGGCTGCCGCCTGAGGCCAAGGCCAACTACGACGCACTGGTGTCGTATCCGGTGGAGGTCCTAGAGTGGCTGGACACGACCGTCGGCTTGGAGCCGGAAGACCATGAGGAGCATGAGCAACGCGGCGAGCATTCCGACGGAGACGCACTGTGGTCTGCCTGCGCCGACGATGGCGCAATAGGCGTGGCGATCGATGCCTTGCTTGGGACCGGACAGAGAGGCGATCCCAGACCGCCCATCGACGTTGCCGTCCATATGGTCAACAACCTGCGCCGAAGGGGCATCCCGGTCGTCGCCTGCGATGTTCCCACCGGCGTCGATGCCGACACCGGTAGGCTCTTCGAGCCCGCTGTCCTGGCCGACGCAACCGTGACAATGGGCCTTCCGAAGGTAGGGCTCTACTCATACCCGGGACGGGCTAACGCAGGGCGGATTGTTGTGGAGGGCCTTGGGCTTCCTCCTTCGCTGGTGGATGCGCCTTCTACGGCCACAGCTGTCTTCATTGAGGATGCTCGGCAGGCAATGCCCTCACGCAGGCCGGACCACCACAAGGGGATGTCGGGCCATGTTACGGTCATTGCGGGCTCCGTGGGCATGGCGGGCGCCGCGGCCCTATGCGCCAAGGCGGCGCTCAGGGCTGGCGCAGGCACGGTGACGTTGCTGTGCCCCGAAGGCATCTATAGCGCCTGTGCTCCCATGGTCCCAGAGGTCATGGTGCTTCCGTGCATACCGGGACCTAACTTCGCTCCTGATGAGGCGGCCCTGGAACTGGCCGCAGGTTTCATTGCCCGCTCTTCTTGCCTCGTGATAGGACCCGGACTCGGTAGGGACAAGGGTCAGGACGGATTCCTGGAGGGTCTACTTCCTTTGACCGCCCGATCGGGTGTACCTTGCCTCATCGACGCCGATGGACTGTACGCGCTTTCGAGGCTAGGCGGCCTCTCATATCTCGCCGGATACGAGGGCAAGTTTATCCTGACTCCGCACCCCGGGGAGCTGGCGATCCTCACCGGCGCCGACACCCGCGAGATCGGCCTCGACAGACCGGAGCATGCCCTCCGTGCTGCGATGGGTTCAAAAAGCGTTGTGTGCCTGAAGGGAGCGGGGACATGCGTGGCGAATTCATCGGGAGCCCTACGAGTCAACACATCGGGAGATCCCGCGATGGCCACCGCCGGTTCCGGAGATGTACTGGCGGGGGTAATCGCGGCGCTGGTTTCCCAGGGCTTGTCAACGTTCGATGCGTCTTGGCTCGGCGTCTTCTGGCACGGGCTTGCCGGTGAGATGGCAAGGCGCAAGTTGGGGTCGCACGGCGTGATAGCAGGCGACCTCTGTGATTCCCTTCCGGAAGCGCGTCAGGCTATCGAAGGGAGATGAGGGGCCCGGATTACGGGCCAAAGAGGTGCCCAGGTTGAAGAAAGTCACCGTTACCTTGAGCGAAGAGACTCTGTCTTACATGGAGTATCTTCAGGCAGAAACCAACAGGCACAGGTCCGATCTCATCCGTGAGGCCTGCTTCCTATATGTCGAGGAGCGGCGCCGGGCAAGCCTTCGCGAGAAGATGAAGACCGGCTATCAGGAGATGGCCGAGATCAACCGTGTTCTTGCGGAAGAGCTGGCGTCCGACTTCGACTGCGTCCCCAGGATGCTTGCGGTGGGAGACGACGAGAGTCTTAACCCCTGGAGGAAGGCCTGATTGGATCCTGCAAGGGGAGACATCTACTTCACCGACCTTTCTCCCGTCATTGGTTCTGAACAGGGCGGGTTTAGGCCCGTGTTGGTGATTCAGAACGACATCGGCAACAAATACAGTCCCACGGTAATAGTCTCCGCAATAACCTCTCAGATACAGAAAGCCCGGCTGCCAACTCACGTGGAACTACCGGCCCACCTATCGGGATTGGAGCGGGATTCGGTCGTTCTCACGGAGCAAGTCCGGACTATTGACAAAAAGCGGCTTCGTAGACGGGTGTCTCGTCTTGACGACGAGGTGATGGCCAAGGTCGACGAGGCTCTTGCCATTTCAGTCGGGCTTCGGCCCATATAAGGGAGAGAGGCACATGGACCTAACAAGACTCGGCTTTTCCAGCGCGAATCTGGCGGTTCTTCCAACGCCCTTCGAGGAAGTCCCCCGGTTTGCCAAGGCTGTCGGAACCAGTGCCCGGGTGTTCCTGAAGCGAGATGACGCTACAGGATTGGCCCTGGGCGGTAACAAGGCCCGGAAACTCGAGATCCTTGTGGGAGACGCCGTTGCCAATGGCTACGACACTCTCATCACCTGCGGAGGACCCCAGTCAAACCACGCTCGCATGACGGCGGCCGCGGCCAGAAAGATGGGGCTGCATCCGGTGCTGGTGCTTGATGGAGCCGATCCGGGCGTTCGCCAGGGAAACCTCCTTCTGGACCACCTTCTGGGCGCCGACATCGTCTTCTCAGGAGAGCGAAAGTCCGGCGACATGCTCGATGAGGTCGCAGAAAAGCTCCGTAGCGAGGGCAGGAAGCCCTACGTGATCCCCTTGGGAGGCTCGAACCCGTTCGGCGCGGTTGGGTACATTTCTTGCGTCGAAGAGATGGTGCAGCAGTTCCGCACATTCGGTGTTGCTCCTACCGCGCTGTACGTCGCCACTGGGTCCTGCGGTACTCTGGCCGGACTCATCCTGGGCAAGTTCATATTTGACGCTCCGTTCCGGATTATGGGACAGGCAGTGAGCCCCAACGCTTCCGCGAAAGAGGAGAGGGCGATCGCCCTCACACTTGAGACCGCGGAACTTCTGAAATCGAAAGCTTCGACGCAACCGGAGCTCCTCCGCAAGCTTTCGGCGGTTACTCCGGAGTCGGCGAAGGCCGCCTTTGAGATCTCTGAGGAGCAGGTAGGCGAAGGTTACGGCATACCGACGCCCCAGTGCATCGAGGCTATCTCGCTGCTCGCGCGAAGCGAAGGCGTGCTTACAGACCCCGTGTACACAAGCAAGGCGTTGGCCGGGATGGTCCATGACCTCCGCCAAGGCAAGTACGGACCCAAGGACGCGGTCATCTTCCTCCACACAGGAGGGGTACCCGCCGACTTTGCATACAGGGAAGTATTGACCAAAGGGAGGAACTAACGTGAGGCCGATCATTGGGATTACAGCGGGTACCGACGACGAGAGGAACATAGCGACTTGTACTCTTACCTACATTAACTCGGTCCTGGCGGCCGGGGGGAAGCCCATGCTTATCCCGGTAATGCCGTCAGACGCTGCCATTGAGTTTCTGTCCGTCGTAGACGGGCTTCTGTTCCCCGGAGGCGTCGACATCGACCCTCGCCACTTCAACGAGAGACCCAGCCAGCACCTGGGCCGCATCAACCCGGCCCTGGACGCCACCGAACTCGACTTGTGCCGTGAAGCGCTCAAGCAGGATATCCCGATGCTCGGCATCTGCAGAGGATGCCAGCTGATCACCGTCGCAGCGGGAGGCTCGCTCGTTCAGGACATTCCGACCCAGGTCGGCGGAGCCATGAAGCATGTGCAGGCAGCCCCTCGCTGGTACGGGACTCACGAGGCGCTGTTCGACGAGGACTCTCTGGTCGCCCGCGTCTATGGCCAGCGGAGAGTATGGGTCAACTCGTTCCACCACCAGTCCATCAAGGATCCGGGCGACTCCTTCACGATTACCGCTCGTGCCCTTGACGGGGTTGCCGAAGCCGCCGAGTCGTCTAAGGGCTTCCGCCTCCTTCTGCAGTGGCATCCCGAGGGAATGTGGGACAAGGACCCCGTGCACCTTCAGCCGTTCAAGGCCCTTATCCGGGCTGCGAAAGGGGAGACCGTGTAGTGGCCGCACTTGGTGACAAGAGGCCTAGAGCGAGGGAGTTCGGGGTCGTGACAGGCCTTTTGCCGCCCGGCCCCAATAACGCGATAACCGACGTCCCCGGTGTCTCCGTTGGCCAGGTGACCGTATGGTGGGGCGACCCACCCGGCAGCCCGGGCAATGGACCGGCCCGCACGGGCGTAACCGCGATAATCCCCCACCCGGGGAACCTGTTCCGCGAGAAAGTACGGGGCGCCTTCCACGTCATCAACGGCTACGGCAAGGCTACCGGCATGGCCCAGATCCAGGAACTTGGCACCATAGAGACCCCGATTGTACTCACCAACACTCTCTCGGTGGGCACGGCCTGGGATGCTCTGTGCGGGTACATGATGGAGCGCACGCCGGAGATCGGCCTCACGGCAGGTACCGTGAACCCGGTGGTTGCCGAGTGCAACGATGGCTACCTCAACGATATCCGGGGCAGGCATGTGAAAAAGGAGCACGTACTGGAGGCGCTCGAGAAGGCGTCCACCGGTCCGGTCATAGAAGGGTGTGTCGGTGCAGGCACAGGCATGTCCTGCCTTGGGTTCAAGGGCGGGATTGGCACCTCGTCAAGAGCTCTCTCAGGAGCTTTGGCAGGCCGTCACCTCGGCGTTCTCACGCTTGCGAACTTTGGCGGGGCCCAGGATCTCCTCATAGCGGGAGTCCCTGTGGGCGTGCTACTGGCCGAGAAGCGAGTGGACCCGCCTGCTCCTCCGGGGTCAATCGTCACTGTGGTCGCCACCGACGCGCCGCTCTCGGACCGGCAGCTCTTGCGCATCGCCAAGAGATGCCAGGGCGGCCTTGCCAGGGTTGGGTCCACCTTCGGGAACGGAAGCGGCGACTTTGTGCTGGCATTTTCCACCAAGAACAAAGTCGCGCACACCTCGGCGAAGCCCTTCGACGACTTGGAGGAGCCGTTTGTCCGCGACGACTCAGCGGAGATGGCTTCCTTGTTCCGGGCGTCTGTGGAGGCAACCGAGGAAGCGATCCTAAACGTGCTGTTTGCGGCAGTGGCTGTCGAGGGAAGAGACGGGCACGCAAGGCGGGCCCTACCACTCGAGGAGGTCGCTTGCATACTCCGGGAACACAGGGCCCTGCGCTGACGGGAAGGATCTGCCCACCTCTCGTCGAATGCTGACCCATTACTGGCAAGACTATGCCCGGGAGGTTTGACATGTCGGACAAAGAAAAGGCGCCGCGGCCTGCGAGCCGGAGGCCGTCATACCTATCTGGGCCTGTTCAAGCGCCCAAAGATCCTCCGACCGGCGCTGCCCCTAAGACGGAGGAGACCACACAGGCGCAGGACGTTCCCGATAAGGAACTGTTGAGCTGGAAGGTCTGGCTTCTGCCCAGGCGTCCCGCCGTTTCTGCGATCGTGGTGGTATCCCTCCTGGCGTGCATCGCGGTGGCGTACTGGTATGTGCCCAACATACTGTTCATCGTCGTCATCACGATGGTACTGATCAACAGGCTAGGTCCGTATCTGTTCCCCGTGACATACACACTCACCGAGCAGACTGCGGGCTACAAGACCGTGGGCGCCAAGGATGTCCGGCAGTGGAGCAAGATCTTCACCTACTATGAGTTTCCCGACGGCGTGCTCCTCTCCAACGATACCAGGGGATTAAGGGGCAGGCTAAGGGAAGGGCTTTTTATGTACTACGAGTTGGGGGCCGACAACAAGGACCAGGTCCTCGACATCGTTAAGTCCAAGCTGAAGCCGCCTGCCGAGGCAATGGCCCCGAATCCTGACGCGGAGAAGGAAAAGGGCGGGATCGCGTCGGCCCTGCGCAGGATAAGGAAACTAAAGGACAAGGACTAGTTTGCGGGATGCCCATATCGCTACCACAATCCAGGCCGCGGCGCATTCTGGCTACAGACGTCGGCTCGACCACGACCAAGGCTATTCTCATTGAGAAGCGCGACGATGGATACCGGCTCACCACCAGGGGAGAAACGCCCACCACTGTGGAGGCGCCCTGGGAGAACGTGATGACCGGAGTCTGCAAGTCGGTGAAGCGAGTAGAAGAACTCCTGGACAGCCGCCTTCTGGACGACGATGGTCGCCTGATCAGGCCGAGCGACGGCTCCAACGGAGTCGACCTCTATGTCTCCACTTCATCGGCAGGTGGAGGGCTTCAGATGATGGTGGCGGGTCTCGTTAAGAACGTGAGCGCCGCCTCGGCCCATCGCGCTGCCCTGGGAGCGGGCGCTGTCGTCCTCGACGTGATCGCTGTGGACGACGAGAGGAGCCATTCCGAAAAGATCACCAGGATAACGCAATTGAGACCGGACATCATCCTCTTGTCGGGTGGCGTGGACGGCGGATCGGTCCAGTACATCGCCTCCATGAGTGAGACGCTGAAGCAAGCCAAGCCGCAACCCAGGTTCGGCGCCACATATAAGCTCCCCCTGATCTACGCCGGCAACAAAGATGCCGCCGATATCGTGACCCAGATCTGCTCCGAGGACATGGATGTGCAGGTAGTAGAGAACCTCCGGCCTAGCCATGATGTTGAGAATCTGGGTCCGGCGAGGGAGCGGATCCACAACGTGTTCATGGATCACGTGATGGCTCAGGCTCCCGGTTACGGCGAGCTCCTCCAGTGGGTAGACACAACCGTCATGCCCACGCCGGGCGCTGTCGGCAGCATCGTGAGTCTCATGGCCGAGAAGTATCAGCAAAACATCGTGGGCGTGGACATCGGCGGAGCCACAACCGACGTGTTCTCTTCGTTCGACGGGACGTTCACTAGGACCGTTTCAGCGAACCTGGGGATGAGCTACTCCATATGCAACGTTCTGGAAGAAGCCGGATTTGAAGCGATACTGCGCTGGATACCCTTCGATGTGGACAGGGCGCAAGTCTCGGATTGGATCGCCAACAAGATGGTCCGCCCCACCACTATTCCACAAACCCTTTATCACCTTATCGTGGAGCAAGCTATCGCCAGAGAGGCGCTCAGGCTGGCTTTCGCTCATCACAAGAGCCTTGCGAGGAAGGTTGAGAAGGAGAAACTCAGCATCCTGGCAGGATCCGGTCTCCTGAAGAAGAGTTCGGAGGGCAAGGAGATTATCGAAATGGCGCGGCTCGGGATGCTGGTGGGATCAGGCGGCGTCCTTTCCCACGCTCCCAAGAGAGCCCAGGCGGCGCTCATGCTGCTGGACGCCTTCCAGCCCGAAGGGGTAACTGAGATCGCCGTCGACTCCATCTTCATGATGCCTCATCTCGGCGTGCTCTCCAGCATCTACCCCGACATCGCAGCCGAAGTGTTCGATAAGGACTGCCTCGTAAGGCTGGGCACCTGCATTGCTCCGGTAGGGCAGGTCAGACCCGGTGCCGCGCTTGCGACAGTTGAGGTCGAGTTGCCTGAAGGAGACAGGCGGGAGATCCGCGTTGATAAGGGGCAGCTACAGGTCCTGAGTGTTCCAGATGGCTGTGAGGCGAAGTGCCGGGTGCGTCCGGCCCTCACAGTGGACGCAGGGGGCGGCAAAGGCGCGGCCTTTGAGATAACTGTGAAAGGCGGCGTAGTCGGGCTAATCCTGGACGGACGCGGAAGGCCCATTGAGCTGCCGGGAGGGGATCCGGCGGAGAGAGTGCGCTTGCTCCACTCATGGTTTGCGGCTTTGGACGCCTATCCTATGGATCAGCTGGCGGCCCTCTTGGAAAAGCACCCTGTGAAGCAAACACCGGTGAAGGAGGAGAGGCGTGGTGGCCTGTTCGGCCTTCTTAGAAGGCGTTCCTAGCCGGGTCCGCCTCATCCGCAAAGCGCGGCGGCTTCCTCTGTCCGGCGAGGTGCTTGTAAACGTAGGCGACAGGGTTGAGCCTGATACGATTGTCGCCAGGATTGCCCAGCGCCTGGGTATCCCATGGGTGATCCCGGTCGCGAGCCACATCGGCGTACCAAACGAGGATCTTCGAAAATACCTCGTGAAGTCGGAGGGAGACTTTGTCCGCGCGCAAGAGATCCTGGCCCTGATAGACAAGGGGATGGCGGGACGCAAGGAGTACTTGTGTCCTGTGGAGGGCAGGATCGAGAACATATCGGACGTGACCGGCAGGGTGACCATCAGGGAGGAGTTCGGAAAAGAGGAATCGCCTCTTGACGTAGATGTTGCCGAGCAGCTTAAGTGCAAGCCGTCCGAGGTCCCCCAGAACATGCTCCGTCACGTGGGGCAAGAAGTGAAGAAAGGCCAGATGATAGCCAAGAAAGGCGATATCCAGGCTTTCTTCACTAAGACAGCTGTATCTCCGATCTCCGGCGTCATCACCGCCATCAACGCCGAAACAGGCAAGGTGACCATTTCGCGGCCCTTCAAGCAGGTATCGGTGACCGCGTACGTGTCCGGAACAGTGAGCTCGGTCCTTCCCGGCACCGGGTGTGTCGTAGAGACGCCCGGCATCCTGTTGAACGGCGTCTTCGGCGTTGGCAGAGAGGCTCACGGAGAGATCCTTGTCCTCACCAAGTCGCCCGAAGAAGTCCTTACTCCCGAGATGATAGGTCCCGAGTGCGCCGGAAAGGTGGTTGTCGGAGGTTCCTTCACCACAAACGAGGCCCTATCCAAGGCGCTCCAAGTGAAGGTCGCCGCCCTGATCACCGGAACGGTCAACTACCTGAACCTTACGGAATCTCTGGGTGTGAAACTTGGAGTCGGTATTACGGGCCAGGAGGACATAGATATTACAGTGGTGCTTACAGAAGGCTTCGGCCGGCTGTCAATGCGCCGCGAGGTCTGGGACACGCTCAAAGCCTTTGAGGGCCATGAGGTCTCCGTGAACGGCGCGACGCAGATCAGGGCGGGAGCAATCAGGCCCGAGATCGTGATTCCGCTTCCTTCTTATGATGGAGAGATAGGAGATGACGATCCCATCGCCGAAGACTTGCGGAGCGGGATGCGTGTCCGCGTGGTCAGCGAGCCCTTCTTTGGCGCAGTAGGGGTGGTGAGCGAGATTGTCAGGGCGCCCCAGCCTATCGAGACAGGGGCCAGAGTTCCTGTGGTTTCCGTGAAACTCCAAAACGGCAAGACAGTATTGGTCCCCAGGGCAAATGTTGAGCTCTTCTAGAACTTGGATCGTTTCTGGCGTTCGGAGATATTGTAGAATAATCAGGATACTGCGCTAGAGCTTAAGGGGTGATTTCATTGTTCAAATTCCCGGAGCCTATTGATGTCAAGAGGCGCGATGAGATCATCGAAGCCATCGCGAAACGTATCGACCAGTTTGGGATGTTGGTGCCAGCGATCTTCTTCCTCGAGATGAACAAGCCACTGAGTTATATCGGCGGACAAGCCATGCACTTTTTTGCGCCCATTGTGAGTGTGTTCTTCAATACCTTTGAAGACTACGCGTACTTCTTCGAGGACAGGAAGAACGTTGAACTTCTGATTCAAAAACTAGAGAGCCTCTCTGAAAAGGAAGAACAGGAGCGGCGAAAGAAAAAGGAGGCAAAGAAGCAGGCAAAGGCCTCAAAGACGTCGATGCTGGATGAGGCCATGAAAATGGAAGCTGAGAAGAAGGATTCAAATCCGCAGAATCCACCACCGCAGTAGAGGATTTCTTGGTTTCGACATCGTATTGTGCGTCTTATGGGATCTGATGATTTTGACGCTGGCAGTGAGGGAGGGAATTGATTCGTGCCGGAAGAGAAAGCAGCATTCAAGCTAGACAGAGAGATCACCTCGGTACTGGCCACTGACTGCGGGTCTACTACCACAAAGGCCATTCTCATTGAGAAGGTCGGCGACGAGTACCGCCTCATAGTGAGAGGCGAGGCCCCCACAACGGTTGAAGCGCCTTTCGAGGACGTTACAGCCGGTGCGCGCAACGCTATCCGTGAGGTCGAAGAACTGACGGGAAGGACGTTCCTGAACGCTCAGGGCGTCATCACCCCGAAGCAGCCTGACGGCACAGGCGTGGACATCTTCATGTCCACTTCGTCCGCAGGCGGCGGACTCCAGATGATGGTTGCGGGCGTTGTTAAGACAATGACCGCTGAGTCCGCGGCGCGTGCCGCTCTTGGCGCGGGCGCCATTGTTATGGACGTCATCTCGGTTGACGACGGCAGGAAGCCTCATGAGAAGATCCAGAGGATCAGGCACCTCCGCCCCGACATGATTCTTCTTTCGGGCGGTATTGACGGCGGCACCATCACCCACGTGGTTGAGATCGCCGAGCTGATCTCGGCAGCGGAACCGAAGCCCCGTCTTGGGATCGGGTTCAACCTGCCGGTCATCTACGCAGGAAACAAGGACGCCCGGCCCCACATCAACGCGAGCCTGGGACAGAAGGTTGACCTCCGTGTAGTCGACAACCTCCGTCCCGTTCTGGAAAGAGAAGACCTCGGACCGGCTCGTGAAGAGATCCATAACCTGTTCATGGAGCACGTTATGGCTCAGGCCCCGGGCTACAACAAGCTTATGAAGTGGTCTCCTGTGCCCATCATGCCGACTCCTGGCGCAGTGGGTATCTGCATGCAGACCGCGTCCCGCGAGATGAACCTCTCGGTTATCGGCGTCGACATTGGCGGCGCGACGACCGACGTGTTCTCTGTGTTCGGCGAGTTCTTCAACAGGACAGTTTCGGCGAACCTCGGCATGAGCTACTCGATCTGCAACGTGTTGCTCGAGGCTGGAACGCCCAACATCCGAAGGTGGATCCCGTTTGAGATCGACGAGGGAGACCTCCGCAACAGGATCCGCAACAAGATGATCCGTCCGACCACCATCCCCCAGACCCTCGATGACCTGATCATTGAGCAGGCTATCTCGAGGGAAGCTCTGAGGCTCGCGTTCATCCATCACAAGAGCCTCGCGGTTGGACTCCGTGGAGTCCACAAGCAGCGCACCATCGGTGACACCTTCGAGCAGACCGGCTCGGGAGAGTCCTACATCGACCTCATGGATCTGGGTCTCCTCATCGGATCCGGCGGCGTTCTATCTCACGCCCCCAGGAGAGCCCAGTCTGCCATGATGATGCTGGATGCCTTCCAGCCCGAGGGCCTGACGATGCTAGCCGTTGACTCCATCTTCATGATGCCGCAGCTCGGCATCCTGTCCACCGTGCATCCGAAAGCCAGCATGCAGGTGTTCGACCGCGACTGCCTGATTAAGCTCGGATCCTCCATCTCGGCGGCTGGCCCCAGCGGCACAGCTAAGCCCGGCGATCCGTGCCTCAAGGTTCAGCTTGAGATCGACGGCAACGAGGTCGTTGAGGAAGTCCCGTACGGCAAACTGAAGCTCATCCCGTTGGCCGAAGGCAAGACTGCCAAGGCCGTGATCTCTCCCTCGAGGCAGTTCGATGTGGGCAAGGGACACGGGCACACACTCGAGACTACGGTGAACGGCGGAGTTGTCGGAGTCATCATCGACTGCCGCGGCCGTCCCTTCACCCCGCCCGAGGATCCTGCCACTCGGAACGCAAAGCTTGTTGAGTGGTTCGAGGCCCTCAACTTGTATCCGGAAGATGCTCTCGAGAGAATAGCCAGGGTATAGGAGGGGAAAAGCGAAAATGGCACATGCATACACGCCTGGACTGAAAGTTACCGAAAAGGCTGTAATCAAGAAGACCCGGCGCCTCCCCCTCCTCGGCGAAGTCCTGGTCGAACAAGGGAAGGCTGTTTCACCCGACGTGATCGTTGCCCGGACCAACATCCCCGGCAACCCGCAGACGGTAAACGTGGCCAACACTCTGGGTGTCGAGCCTGAGGACATCATAGAGTTCATGAAGAAGAAGGAAGGGGATTCCGTCAAGAAGGGCGACATCCTTGCTGAGTACAAGTCCTTCTTCGGCCTCTTCAAGCACCACGTAGCCTCGCCGGTGGACGGCGTGGTTGAGATGGTCTCGACCGTAACCGGACAGGTCACGCTGAGGGAGCCCCCGATTCCCGTCCAGATCGACGCGTATCTCGACGGTGTTGTCGAGGAGGTTCTGCCAAGAGAAGGCGTCGTTATCAGAACTGAAGGCGCTTTCATCCAGGGCATTTTCGGAGTCGGAGGAGAGACTCAGGGTGTCGTCCGGGTAGCCGTGAACGGTCCCGACGACATTCTCGATGAGAACTGCCTTGAGGCCAGCGACAAGGGCAAGGTCGTCGTTGGCGGATCGCTGGTTACCTTCGGGGCCATTAAGAAGGCTGAGCAGGTTGGCGCTGTCGGTCTCGTCGCCGGCGGCATCATCGACACCGACCTCATCAACTACCTTGGCCACGACATCGGCGTCGCCATTACCGGTCACGAAGACATCCCCCTGACGATCATCATCACAGAGGGCTTCGGCCGCATGAGAATGGCGCACAGGACGTTCGACCTGTTCAAGAACCTGCAGGGGATGAAGGCCTCCATCAACGGAGCCACCCAGATCCGCGCCGGCGTTATGCGGCCCGAGATCATCGTTCCGGGATACCAGCCCAAGGGCGTAGGCTCAGAGCACGACCTGTCAGAGGGTCTTGTTCCGGGCACCCCGCTTCGTATCATCCGCGAGCCGTACTTCGGCAAGCTGGCTGAAGTGGTTGACCTTCCGCCCGAGCTGCAGAAGATCGAGACTGAAGCCCATGTCCGTATCCTTCGCGCCAAGCTCATTGACACCGGCGAAATCGTGACGGTTCCCAGAGCCAACGTGGAGATCATCGAGGCGTAGGCCTGGTCCACGCAAACCGAACCAAACGGAAGGCCCGGAGCAATCCGGGCCTTCTTTCCATTCCGCCCATGCGACCGGGGCATGCCCCACGCGGCGCCGCCTACTTGCCTCGCTGCGTGGCTCCATGAAGATCGTTCTGCTGTAAGCGCCGCTAAGGGCCACGCCCCGGCGGCACAAATAACTGCTGCACGGTTCAGACGGGGTGTGCTACACGAAGCGTCGTCGGAGATGCATCATAAAACTAGGCGCCAGAGATCACTGGTGAGCAACGAGGTTACGAGGCCAATGGTCACCGCATGACCCCCTATGGTCACGGCATGACCATCTAATTTCAGGCGGGTCATGCCATGACCTATTCTCGGAATTCCATTAGTCACCAGAAGGCTAACATGTCGAAAA
>CAZRRG010000053.1:0-15479 GCA_964602455.1 uncultured Eubacteriales bacterium
ACACCCAAGAAAGCGCCGCCGGCGATCCCGTACCCGACCTGGATCCCAAAGGCCGTAGACAGCGCCCCACCGGTGAGGGCAGCGGCGACAGCGCCGCATATCGCGCCCTCCCATGACTTGCCCGGGCTAATCTTGGGCGCGAGTTTGTGTTTCCCCAAAGCCATGCCGCCCAGATAGGCGCCCACGTCTGTCACCCAGGTGACGAGCAGCGTGAAAAGAGCCCAGGACCGCCCGTCGGGGCCGCTTCTCAGGAAAAAGAGCGAACCAAAGAGGCCGCCAATGTACACTACGCCGGAAAGGCTGAACATGGCGGATGTGGCAGTGCCCGAAGTGAGCAGCGCCACCGACAGTATCAGGATCACACCGCCTGAGAGCGCCGTGACAAAGGATGACGGCACGACCAGCGCAGCCATGGCCACCGCGGCCGTCACCGGTATGAAGGCCAAGTGGACAGGCACTCCCGCGCGGCTCATGATGTTGCGGTACTCGTATGAGGCAAGGAGCGCGGCAACCAGGATGAGTACCCCAAAGTAAGGGTTTCCGAAGTAGAACGCCAAAGAGACCAGCGGAGCGAACACGATGGATGAGAGAAGTCTCTCTCCAAACACCGCCTTCACCCCTTCTTCTCCGTTGCGTCCCCGAACCTCCGATTCCGGCCGGAGAACTCGACAACAGCCTTATACACGTCGACCGGGCTCATGTCGGGCCAGAGGACGTCAGTGAACACGAACTCGGCGTACGCCGCCTGCCAAAGCAGGAAGTTCGAGAGACGCTCCTCGCCCGATGTCCTCACGATGAGATCGGGATCCGGGACATCCGGAGCGTAAAGGTGCGCTCTGAACTCCTCTTCTCCAAGATTCTCGATCCTCCGCGGGTCTCCTGCGCAGGAAGCGGCGAGGGCTTTTGCCGCGTCGAGGATCTCCTGGCGACCGCCATAGTTCACGCACGCCATAAGCGTGAGATTGCGGCCATCCCTGGTATCGCTGGCAGCCCGTGCTATCGCCGACGCTACCGGCGACGGGAGGTCCTTCCACCTGCCTACCGGGAGGATTCGAACGCCCTTATCGATGAGTTCCTGCTTGTCTTCCCGGGCCCATTCCAAGACCAAGTTCAGCAGGAACTCTACTTCCGCTTTGGGGCGTCTCCAGTTCTCTGTGGAGAATACGAACAGGCTGCAATAGGGTATGCCTAACTCAAGCAGGGCAGGAAGGCATCGCCGGATGCTTTCGACTCCTGCCCTGTGCCCTTCTTTTCTGGGAAGCCCGCGTCGTTGCGCCCAGCGGCCGTTGCCGTCCATGATGAAACCGATGTGGATGGGCAGCCGTCCCGCTTTGGCCCGCTCAAGCCATGACGCTTCGTCCGTCAAACCTCTAGTACTTCCTTCTCTTTCGCCGCGGTGAGCTCGTCAATTAGTTTGATGTATTTGTCGGTCAGCTTCTGGACTTTGTCCTGGATCCTGCGCGACTCGTCTTCGGAGATCTCCTTGTCCTTTTCAGCCTTCTTGATCTCCTCTATGTAGTCGCGCCTGACATTTCTCACCGAGACTTTTTCGGCTTCTGACTGCTTGCGGATGCTCTTAACTATCTCCTGCCGCCGCTCGCCGGTTAGGGCAGGTATTGTCAGCCTGACCAGGTTCGCATCGTTCACAGGCATTGCGCCCAGGTCAGCCTTCTGAATGGCCTTCTCGATCGGGCCGATCATCTTCTTGTCCCAAGGCTGGATGACTAGGGTTCTGGGAGGCTGAACCCCGATGTTGGCCACTTGGCTAATCGGAGTCGGCACCCCGTAGTAGTCGACGACCACTTTCTCCAGGAGCGTCGGCGTAGCTCTTCCGGCTCGCGTGGAGGCCAGGGTCTTCTGGTAGCCTTCGATAATCTTCTTCATCCGTTCTTCGGAGCCAGCGAGTACAGTACGTTCGTCCATCTCATTCCCTCCCGACGAAGGTTCCTACTTTCTCGCCAAGTACAGCCTTCTCGATATTACCATAGACATCCAGGTTGAACACGATAAGTGGGATGCGGTTGTCCATGCAGAGCGTGGTGGCCGTCGCATCCATAACCTGAAGGCGTTTCTGGATCACGTCCATGTAATCGAGGCGGTCGAACATGACCGCGTTGGGGTTCTTGTTCGGGTCGCAGTCGTAGACGCCGTCGGTCCCTTGTTTCGCCATGAGGATTGCTTCGGCGCCGATCTCGGCGGCTCGGAGCGCAGCGGTGGTGTCGGTCGTGAAGTACGGATTGCCGTTGCCGGCTCCGAAGATCACGACTCGTCCCAACCGGAGGTGATGGATGGCTTTGCGCCTAATGTAGGGCTCTGCGACTTGCCGCATCTCGATCGCCGTCATGAGACGCGTCTCAAGGTTCAGCTTCTCTAGGCGGTCCTGGAGCGCCATGCAGTTGATGACCGTGGCCAGCATCCCCATGTAGTCTGAGGTCGCCCGGTCCATGCCCCATGCCGAGCCTCTGCTGCCTCGCCAGAAGTTGCCACCGCCTATCACGATGGCGGTTTCGACGCCCAGGGAGTGAACGGTCTCAACCTGTTTGGCGATGGATTCGGCCACACCGACGTCAAGGCCGAATCCAGAGGGCCCCGCCAGCGCTTCACCTGAGAGTTTTAGCACTATACGGCGATACTTCGGCGTTTTCTCGGACACGCCAACCCCTCCCGATCCGGCCTTGGCTCGATTTTTGCTCCTTTTACTCGCCTATCGCTAGCCTGGCGAACTTGCCAACCACGATGTTCTCGCCCAGCTTGGCTATAACTTCCGCGATAACGTCGTGTACCTTCTTGGAGTCGTCTTTCACGAACGGCTGCTCCAGGAGGCACACCCTCTCGTAGAACTTGCTGAGGCGGCCCTGGACAATCTTGTCTAGGACGGCTTCAGGCTTACCTTCAGCCTTGGCCCTTTCCTTCTCCACGGCGATTTCCCGGTCGAGCTCAGCCTGGGGAACATCTTCCTTGGATATGAATGACGGGTTGGCCCACGCGATGTGCATGGCCAGCTCCGCTCCCAGCTGCTTGAACTGGTCGGTGCGGGCGACGAAGTCGGTCTCGCACTTCAGTTCGACGAGGACGCCGACCTTTCCGTTGTGGTGGATGTAGGAGGCAACAATGCCCTCCTCTGCTGCGCGGACGGACTTCTTGGCAGCTGTCGCAAGGCCCTTCTTGCGGAGGTAATCGATGGCCTTCTCCACATCGCCACCATTCTCAACCAAGGCCTTCTTGCAGTCCATCATGCCCGCCCCGGTCCTCTCGCGGAGCTCCGTGATCATCTTTACGGTAACCTCTGGCATGTTCTACTCCTCCTGAACTTGGACTCCCTGTCTACCTTCGAGCACGGCGTCAGCCATCTTTGAGCAGATGAGCTTAACCGACCGGATGGCGTCGTCGTTGCCGGGGATGACGTGATCGACTTCATCCGGATCGCAGTTAGTGTCCACTATGGCGACGATCGGGATGCCCAACCGGCGCGCTTCGAGCGTTGCGATATGCTCCTTCCGGGGGTCGACAACAAACATGACGTCCGGGAGCTTCTGCATGCCTTTGATCCCGAGGAAGTACTTCTCGAGACGGGCCTTGTCCTTCATGAGGACCGCCGCTTCCTTCTTTGTGAGCCTCTCGAGGTACCCGCTGGTCTCCCACTCTTCGAGTTCGATGAGCCTCTGGATGCGTTTCCGAATGGTCGCGAAGTTGGTGAGCGTGCCGCCCAGCCAGCGCTGGTTCACGTAGAACTCTCCCGCGCGCTTGGCTTCGGTCTCGATGGCTTCCATAGCCTGTTTCTTGGTGCCGACGAAGAGGACTCTGCCTCCCGCCTGGGATACGGAACGCATGAAATCGTAAGCCTCTTCGATCATGCGGACCGTCTTCTGGAGATCGATGATGTAGATACCGTTGCGCTCGATGAAGATGTAAGGCTTCATCTTGGGGTTCCACCGGCGCGTCTGGTGGCCGAAATGCACGCCGGCTTCAAGCAGTTGCTTCATAGATACTACAGGCAAAGTAACACCTCCATGGTTTTTCCGCCGCCGCCTTCAAAGGGACCCGCGACTCCGTGTTGGAGCACCTGCGGACCCTCAGACAGCGTGAGTAGTGTCCTAGACCGCACGTAGTATATCACAACTAGCAAGGTCAGGAGCCGCGAATATCAAGAATCCTTCCCTTGGCGGGATGTTCACCCGCGGCGTTCTCGTTTCTTTCTTCTCTGGAGTTCTTATCCTTGGGCATGCCGCCGTAGTAGCCGCCTTCGCCGCTTCCGCCTTCGGCGTCGAAGGCGCTGCTCTCAGCTTTGGGTGTTTCATTGACTGTGGTTTGCCTGTCCATCATTTCCCGGGCGAACGATGCGGCCAGCCCTTGATGTTGGACTTCGCCTTGCCGGCCCTGCGACGCCATAATCCGTGCTACGTCTGCCGACCTCGGCAATCCGGTGATCGCGTCAATTGGCTTCACGTGGGATCGCCCCCTTAATGACCCTATCGATCGGCTGCCCAAACTCGGTAACATCGATCCCCATCACGAGCCGGACTCCCGGAAGAACGTGCAGGGCCTCGAAGTACCCTCCCGAAAGCCGCGACAGCGAGTCATTCATGGAGAGAAGACGATCTGTCAGATGCATCTCCTGATCCCGCAAGAGTTTCTTCATGCGGTATAGCCTTATAACGTCGAAGTCGTTGGCAGATTGAGCGGGCCTCCGCCCAGTTCTCTCCGCTTCATCGAGTTCAGACCGGACCTTCTTCAGTTCCCTCTGGATGCGGGCGTGTTCGTGGCGGAGTTTAGGGCTTATGCCGACTTCCACCACGGTGGGAATGCCCATCGCAGAGCCCACGGTGCCGGCCCTTACGCTGACAGTGGCACGGATGAGACCGCCCACTATTCGTCCCTTTTCGCCCGCCGCCTCAAAGTGGGCGTCGGTCTCGATAACGCTGTGGAGGCAAGCCTCAGAGACAACAACGGGTCCTGCCGAGCGTATGAGCGAGTTCTCGCAGAACCGGCATGACACGCCTTTCCCCGACTCAACTGATTCGCCGGGAGCGTTGATGCCTCCGGAGACGATGATACGCCCTCTGGTTGCGGCGGATCCGTACAGGTTTCCGCTAATCAGGATGTCGCCGGTTGCGGCGACGCGGAAACCGGCTTCTACGTTTCCCCTGATAGACAGGTCTCCAGGAAAGGCAATGTCTCCGGTCAGGGACCCAACGTTCCCCGATATCTCGATGTGGTCGCAGACGCCAAGGCCGCTATCGCTCTGGTACGGGATTCCCGGACGAGCGGCTATCACGGTAGTGCCGTCCTTTGACAGGGACGCGTTCTTGCCGGGCTGGACGTCAGGCGGAAACTCTACGAATATTATCTGGTCTCCGGTTACAGTAAGCGCTCTTGGATAGCGGTCCACATTTCGGAGGAAGGCCAGCACATCTCCCGCGCCCACGGCGCCCCTGTCTCGGAGTCTCTTCCACTCATCTCGAAAGCCCGGGCCGACCTCAATGCGGGACGGAGGTTCGCCCTTGGACCTCGGGAACTTCAAGACCACCAGAGGCGCACCCTCGGGTGATTCTGACGGTCTGTGGCCCCAGGCGATCTGGTAAAACACGCCTCTTTGACCTGTCACCGCTTCGTGGAGGGCAGCAGGCGAAATACCCGCTCGCACGCCTTCATGGGCGAGGGCCTTTCTCAGATCCTGTGTGGTAACCTGCCCGCCGACCGGAAGGCGGATGAAGGCGGCCATACGGTCGGGCGATACTGTTACCTTCACTTCATCCTGGGACATTGGGCACCTCCACAGGCCTGGCGGTTAACGGGAGAGCGCGCCCCGAAGCCGGATGACGGCCTTGGTGTGCAACTGGGAGACGCGGGAAGGCGATACCTTCAGCACGTACGCGATCTCCTTTACCGTAAGGCCCTCGAAGTAATACAGGGTGACCACAAGCTTCTCTCTGGGCGGTAGCCTTTCAATGGACTTGGCTAGAGCCTCTCGCCGCGAGTTCCACTCGGCTTCGTCCAGCGGGTCTACAGCCTTTTCATCTCTCACCTCGGCCATCCTGGTTGGCGCTTCCCCTTCTTCAGGGTTCCCCCATACGTCCTCCAGGGACAGAACGGCAGACCCGGCCATGTCCTGAATCCGCTGCGCGTACTCTGCCACAGTGATGCCCAGCTGTTCCGCGACCTCCTCATCAGTGGCCGATCGGCCAAGCTGGTTCTCAAGATCCCGGACCACCTGCTCAAGGTTGCGGTTGCGGTGGCGGACAGACACCGGCACCCAGTCCATGGAACGAAGGCCGTCGATCATCGAACCCCTTATGCGGGCTATGGCGTAGGTCTCGAACTTGACCCCGCGGGCGGGATCGAAGCGCTCTATGGCGTCGATGAGGCCAAGAGTGCCGTATCCAATGAGGTCTCCTTCGTCGACGCTCTTGGGCAGGTTCACTGCCACGCGTCCGGCAACGTACTTCACAAGGGGCGAGTACCTGACGATCAGAGCATCCCGTGCCTCCCTGTCGTTGCGTAGCTTGTAATTCCGCCAAAGCTCGTCCGCGGTCTTGTTTTCGATGGCTTCTCTCACCATGATTTCTCCAGCCCTTCGTTTAGGACTACCCGCACTATCCTGTCTTTGTCTTTGGGAGAAACCGAGACAAACATCACACCGGCGCAAAGGGTGCTCTCGTCATCCTGAAAGATCCTCACTATCTTGGCGATCGCAAACACCGGAGTCGGAGGGATCACAATCTGGACCTCCAGCATGTCCCCGGTCTTCCGGAGGGGACGCTGGTCGTCAACCAGTTTGAAGGAGGCCCCTCCTCCCGACAGGTCCTTGGTTGCCGTCCGCGCCCACTCGCCCTCAGAACCGTCATCCCGCAGGTCACGATACCAAATCGGGTAAGAGATCCCGGAGCGGAAGTCACTGCGCTTCTGCGATCCGCTGGTTTGGTCCATCAAGCCTGATCACCCTTGCCGCTTCAACATTTGCGCGTTCGTCGAGTTCTTCATAGGCGATAACTGCAATTTCCGGGACAATACGCGAGGCGATCTCGTACACCTGGCTCCGGGAGGCAGCCGATGTCAGGAGGACCGGCTTCCGGGCCTTGGCGGCTACCTCGCTCATGCCGGCTGAAATCGCTCTCATCATCTCAGAGAGCCTGTCGGCGCCCAGAGCGACGTAGGCTCCCCTGTCGCCCCGTTTGGTGGCCTCAATAATCTCTCGCTCAAACGCAGGGTCCAGCGTGGCCACGGGGAATGGGCCCTTATCCAGCCCGAGTTCCTTGGTGATAAGCCGGGCCAGTCCCTCCCTCACCCTCATGGTGAGGTAGTCAACGTCCTTGGAAACCCTGGCAGCATCAGCCAGGTTCTCAACAATCGTTACTAGATCCCTGATGGGAATCCCTTCCCTGACCAGGTTCTGGAGCACCTTCTGGACCTCTCCGACGCTGACCAGGGCTGGTATGGCTTCTTCGATGCAAGTGGCGTCCTCTTGTTTGGCCAGGTCAAGGAGCCTTTGAGTCTCCTGCCTGGTGAGCAGCAGGTGGGCCTGCTTTCGCAGCACTTCTGTCAGGTGCGTGGCTATGACTGCGGAGGACTCGATAACGGTGTAACCCTTGCTCTCCGCCTCATCCCTGCTCTCCTTGGGCACCCAGACCACGTCCAATCCAAACGCCGGCTCCTTGCCGGGGATCCCGGTCACCTTTTGAGTGACCCCGGGACCCTCCATGGCCATCAGGCGGTCCGGGTACACAACTCCCGAGCCGACGTCGACCCCGCGCAGGTTGATGCAGTACTCGTTCGGGCCCATGCCGGCGAAGTTATCCCGGACCCTCACGAACGGGATGAGAATGCCCAGCTCAGACGCGATCTGTCTTCTCACCATCACGATGCGGTCCATGAGGTCTCCGCCCTGCGCCGGGTCCGCCAGAGGAAGCAGGGCCAACCCGAACTCTATCTCCAAGGGATCGACTTTGACCAGGCTTTGGGCCGCCTCGGGCTTCTTCATGTCCTCCGTCTCACGCCTGTAGGCCTCTTCCCGTTTCTGAGACTCAACTGAAGCTTTGCTGCGGGCTACTGCTTGTCCGGCAATGATCCAGATGGCGCCCAGCGCGAACATGGGTAGCTTTGGCATTCCCGGCACGATGCCGAGGACAATGAGAGCTCCTCCTGTTGTCGTGAGCACCTTTGGAGATGCGCTGAGCTGGGCCGTGACGTCTGAGCCCAGGTTCTCCTTGCTGGCGCTCTTGGTTACGATGATGCCGGTGGCCGCGGAAATGATCAGCGCCGGAAGCTGGGATACAAGGCCCTGGCCGACGGTCAGGAGAGCGTACCTGTGCCATGCTTCCGCGGCAGGCAATCCTTGTTGCAGCATGCCGACAGCGAAGCCGCCGATGAGGTTGAGGGCCACGACGATGAGTCCCGCGATGGCGTCGCCCTTCACGAACTTTGAGGAGCCGTCCATCGCGCCGTAGAAGTCGGCCTCGCTCTCGATCTCCCGGCGGCGCCTGCGGGCTTCCTCCTCCGAGATGGCGCCGGCGTTCAGGTCTGCGTCGATGGACATCTGCTTGCCGGGCATCGCGTCCAGAGTGAACCTGGCGGCAACTTCCGCGACTCTTTCGGCGCCTTTGGTGATTACCACGAATTGGATGATGATGAGGATGATGAACACGATGAGGCCTACGACTTCGTTGCCGCCGACGACGAACTCTCCGAACGAGGTAATGATGCTGCCCGGCGAGCTGCCGAGGAGGATGAGCTTTGTCGCCGAGATGTTCAGAGCCAGCCTGAACAGCGTCATGATAAGGAGTAGCGACGGGAAGACCGAGAACTCCAAGGGCTCTTTGGTGTACATGGTGAGCAGGAGCATCCCGATGGTGATGCTGAAGTTGGCGGCCAGGAGAAGATCGAGGACGACCCCCGGCAAGGGGATCACCATCATTGCTATGACGAGTACAACGAATACAGGTACGATCCTCTCGGTTACCTTGCTCAAACCACCCTAGCCTCCTTGGGAGCCTTGCCCGCGATCCTGTACACGTAGGCGAGAACCTCAGCCACCGCCTTGTACATCTCCGGCGGAATCATCTCTCCTACTTCGGCAGCCTTGTAGAGACCCCTCGCAAGCGGAGGGTTCTCGACCACATGGACCTTGGCCTCAAGAGCTATCTTCTTTATGCGCAGAGCCACGTCATCGACGCCTTTTGCCACTACGACGGGAGCGGGCTTCTCAGATAGGTCGTACTTCAACGCGACCGCGTAGTGAGTGGGGTTCACGATCACGACGTCGGCCTTAGGTACTTCCTGCATCATTCGCATGCGGGCCATCTGCCTCTGGCGGGCTCGTATGGCGGACTTTACCTCCGGCTTAACCTCGGCGTCGCGGATCTCGTCTTTGACCTCGCGCTGAGTCATGCGGAGGCCCTTTTCGTGCTCCCACCACTGGTAGAGGTAATCAAGCACGCCTGCTCCCACCAGGAACACTCCGCAGTTCATGAGCAACTTCTCGATCGTGGTAACGGTTATCTCCACCGAGTTGGATAAGCCCCGCACCAGGAGCGTGGATACCTTGGGCAAGACTGTCCGGAGCGCGTTCCATGTTAGAAGGCCAACAAGAGCGGCTTTAAGGAGCGAGCGGAGACAGTCGGCCAGAGCCTTCATGGAGAACATCCTGGTTAGCCCCTTCATGGGGTTCAGCCGCCCGAAGTCGGGCGCGATCAGGTGGGGGTGGAACTGCAGCCCCCCCTGGATAAGGGAAGCCCCCACGCCGAACACAAGCGCCGCGGCGGCCGCCGGTGCCGCCGCTAGGGTTATCCACACAAATACGCTCCGAAGGACTGCCATTCCCCACCCAATGCTGGTCTCGGCAGGGAGCGACGCCGACCACACTGCCTGCGACCTGGCGATGACAAACTTGGAGACGAGTCCGAACGTATAGCGCAAGGCCAAGACCGCGGCGAAGAATCCGGCGGCGGACGTGAGGTCCTGGGAAAGGGCTATCTGCCCCTTTTCCCGGGCCATCTGGCGCCGCCTTGGGGTTGCCGGCTGGTCTCTTTCCATTGATGAAAATAGCTGTAGATCGATGAACTGGCTCATCTGGCAAAAACCCCTAGTAAACTCTCCAACATAGTTCTTACCGACAAAGAAATCTCCTCTGTGAACGCCCCGTAGAAGCCTAGCGACGCCGAGAGCACCGCCAGCCCCACCAGAGCCTTGACGGGCATGCCCACGACGAAGATGTTCAGCTGAGGGACGCTCCTGGCGAGGACGCCAAGGGCAACGTCCGTTATCAGTAGAGAAGCCCACACCGGGCAGGACAACACCACCGCGATTAAGAGCATCCGCCCGGCTGCCTGGACTGCTACCTCGGCCCACGCCGAAGGGAGATAGGCAAGGCCGGCGGGAAGCACATTGAAGGACTCGGAGAGTCCCCACAGGAAAAGGTGGTGACCGTTCATCGCCATGAAGATCACGGATATCAGAAGGTACTTGAAGGTGCCCATCAAGGCCGACGTGCCCCCGAAAGCCGGGTCGATGACGTTGGCCATGCTGAAGCCGATCTCCGTATCAACTACGTGGCCCGCGACCTCGACTGCCGCCAGAACGATGGACGCGCATGTACCCATGAAGAGCCCGAACAGGACCTCTCCGGTGGCGGCGCCAAGCCACCCAAAGAGAGTCGCCGGAGTCGTGGCGACCGTGATGGAACTCGTCAGGAAGAAGGCCATGAGCAGCGATAGCGCCACCTTGACCTGCGCGGGGACAAACCTGGCTCCCAATATGGGGGCGGTCACAAACAATCCCATCGTGCGAAGGAACACGCACGCGAAGGGAAATAGCGCTGTAAGGTACGGGTCCACGGTCACTTGCCACACCTCCTCCGGTTAGGCCCTCTGGCCACGGGACTCGAGAGTCATGGGAAACCTACGGTAGAGCCGCAATGATCCTCTGGGTGAAGGCCGCCAGCGTGCGAAGCATCCACCCTCCGAACAGGAAGAGGCTTCCCACAACCGCAAGCACCTTGGGAACGAACGCAAGCGTCTGGTCATGGATCTGGGTGGTGGCCTGGAATATGGAAATCAGGAAGCCGACAGCCATCGATATGCCCAAGCATGGCGCACCCACCAGGAGAACCACGGTGAGAGCCTCTTTTCCGATGTTGATAGCCTGATCGATGCCCACTTAAGTCCTACCTCCTCAGCGGAAACCGGCGACAAGAGATTTGGTGATAAGGCCCCAGCCGTCCACAAGGATGAAGAGGAGCAGTTTGAACGGCAATGAGATCAGGACCGGCGGCAACATGAGCATGCCCATCGACATGAGAGTCGAGGCCACCACCATGTCCACCACAAGGAACGGCAGGTACAGCATGAAACCCATCTCAAACGCGGTCCTCAGTTCAGAGATGCAGAACGCGGGGGCTATCTGGAAGAGCGACATTTCTTCCGGCGACGCGGGGGCTTCCTGTCCTCCCAACGTGGCAAACACGCCGAGATCGCTCTCCCTGGTCTCCCTCAGCATGAACTCCTTGATGTGCACCGAAGCCCTTTCTATGGCGGTCGCGGTATTGATCTCTCCCGCTATGTATGGGGAAATGGCAGTCTGGTACGCCGCGTTCCACGTAGGCGTCATGATGAAGAACGTAAGCATGAGGGCCAGTCCGATGAGCACCTGGTTGGGAGGAGCCTGCTGGGTTCCCAGGCCCGAGCGCAGGAACGAGAACACGATCACGATGCGGGTGAAAGAAGTTGTGAGGATCAGGATCGACGGCGCCAGGGTGAGCACGGTGAGCATGCCCAGGATGCCAAGTGACGTCCCGAGGCCGCCCGACGCCTGTTGTCCGTCTATGTTCACGGTAATCTCCGGCACCGGGATCGAGGACTGAGCCGCCATGGCCTCCGCCCCGGGTCTGGTCCAGCACATCGCGCCTACAAGAAGGACAAGGCCGAGAAAGAGCAGGGGTCCTTTTCCGGAGAGTCTCTTGCGAGCCTTCTTGTACTCTTCAGCAAGAAGCCGCGTGAAGGGTTGACCGCCTTGCCCGCGGTCAGTCGAGTCCACCGTCGTCTCTTCTTGATCTAGTGAGACCACCGGGAGCTCGCCGTCTCTTACCTCTTTGATGAGGTTTACGTTCTGGTCGGTCACCCCGATGAGCACGTGGGAGGCGCCGAGTTTCACAAGGCAGAGCAGCCTGTTTCCGCCAAGGGCCAGTGTGTCGACGATCTCGAGCCGGCCGCTGTGGCGCTGCAAGGCGCGGCCGCCCTTCTTCTTCATTAGAAGAGCGCAACCGAACACCAAGAGGCCCAAGAAACCAAGAACTTTTGCCAGCTCCGCGCCTAAAGAAAAGCTGCCATTCATAATGGTGGCCGGAAAACCCGGCGGGCACCCCCCTTATCTCTATATCCCGCTTGCTTTTCCGCGTAGTGTGCTATTCAGTTGTGGTGCGTCTATTCAGTTGTGCTTGCCGTCTCTAGCGTTTGTGCACGATCTCCTGGATGCGCACGCCGAAATTCTCGTCGATTACCACGACTTCGCCCCGAGCGAACAGCTTGCCGTTGACCAGGATGTCCACGGTATCGCCCGCGGCCCTGTCCAGTTCAACGACCGAGCCGGACGACAGGTTCAAGAGGTCCTTCACGAAGCACCTGGCTCTTCCGAGCTCGACGCTGATGGCCAAAGGCACGTCCAGCAGCACATCCATCCCGGCCACCGGTACTTCCAGCGGCGAGTCCGCCTCAAGCTTCGGGAAGCTCACCGTATGAATGCTGGGCGCCTTCACACTGGCCTCGGGCGTGCTCTCCTGTACCGGCTCAGCCTTCTCCTTCCTGGTGAGGAGCGGCGGAGTTGCTGCGACAGGCTTGTCGATCGGTTCCTCTATTGCGTTCTGACTCCGAAGCAGAGCATCTATTTCTTCTTGGCTCAGGTTGCCGCTCATCTAGACCGGATCCTCCTCTCCGTCTTCTGCCAGCGAGATAATCCGAGCCGCCAGTCGGTTATCCACGGTGCCGACCTTCACGCTGTACTTTGGTTTTCCGAAGACGTACAGCGTCGCGAGACCGTTCTTGGGGACGTTCAGCTCGAGCACGTCACCCTTCTCCAAGGACAGAACGTCTTTCATTGGGAGCATGGTGCTCCCCAGACGGCAGGACAGCGGGACCTCGATCTCATCGATCGCGCCGGCAGTGACTGCCTTGGACGGCCCATCGCCCTGGGCCTCGTCCCCCCGAGAAAGCCAGCGATTTGCAGACAGCGCAGGAAGCACTGGTTCAAGGAGCGCATAAGGCATACAGAACTCCACAGTACCCGTCTGAGCTCCGAATTTGATAGCCACGCTCGCCGAAAGCACCATGTCGTTAGGCGGCATAGCCTGCTGGATGAACAGGGGGTTCACTTCCAGGGAGGTGACGTTGATCTCCTGATCCTGGACGTGGAACTCCCGGAGGCTCATCCGCAGGAGGTCCGTCATGTTCTGGAGCATCCGACGCGTCATCGCCATCTCTATCTCTGTAAGGGTCCTGGAGACTCCGGGCGGGTTTCCGCCGCCGCCGCAGAGCCTGTCCAGCATGGGCAGGGCAACCCGCAGCGACATGTTGATTAGCATGTTGGCGGGAGCCTTGCCCCAGGTAGCGATCCCCACCGCGCACGGGCTGGTGAGTCCCTTGGCGAACTCCTGATATGTGATCTGGTCTATGGAGTTCACGTTGGCGTGAATCGCCATCCTGAAGACCCCGGAAAAGTACGATGTAAGTTGCCTTGAGAAGTTGTCGAACAGAAGCTGTACTCCCCGGAGTTGGTCCTTGGTGAACTTATCGGGCCTCCGGAAATCGTACACTCGCAACCTGGGCTTGGCGATCTGCGGCTTGTCTTCCGCGTCGCTCTTCTTGATGACCGAGCTTATGAGGTCCTCAATGTCTTTCTGTGACAGCGCCAAGTTGCTTCCCCCCCTTTCCTGACATACGGATCTGGTACTGCCTTACTGGAGAATGAACTCAGAGAAGTACACGTTCCTCACCGCGCCCGAAAGCTTCTGGTCAAACCGTCCCTTGATCACCGCTTGCAGGTCGCGGAGTCCATCCTCGCCTGACAGCTCCTTGAAACTCTTGCTCCGGAGAACGGCAAGAACCTCGGTCTTGAGTTCACTCGTCTTTGCCGTTACCTCCTCGCTCCTCGCGGAGTCGATCTCCAGGTCCACCGTCAGCTTGATGTACCGGTTGTTCTCGGCCAGGTTGGTCGTGAACTGTCCCAGAGAGATCATCGCCGACGGAGCCGCCACCGTCTTGGTCACCGGGCCTCCGGTGCCGAACAACGGGAAACCCCACACCTTGGAGGCCGTAAAGTAACCTAGACCCGCGAAAATCACTACCGCTAAGACGAACACCATCAACTTCTTCGTAAAGACCACCTCCGCCCCACCGGGGTTAGTTGGTCCCCCCGACTCTCAAAGGGGCGCTACGTCCGGTATGACCTCTAGGTCCACCGCAGGCTCAGCCTCCGAAAGGGACGGACGGAGCAAGAGCACGTCGACCCGGCGGTTCTTCTGCCGGCCCTCCGCAGTCTCGTTTGAGGCGATCGGCCTCTCTTGCCCGTATCCCGCAGCCTCGAGCTGCTTCGGTGAAAACCCAAGGTTCTCTATGAAAAACCGGACTACGCTTGCAGCGCGTCCCGTTGAAAGCTCCCAGTTTGACGGAAAGCGCACAGTAGATATGGGCCAGTTGTCGGTATGGCCCTCAATGCGAATGTCGTACTCCACTGTGGCGATAAGTTGGCCTACCTTAGTGAGCACCGGAAGCGCTTCAGACCGTATGTCGGCGCTCCCTAGATCGAAAAGGATGGAATCGGGGAAGCGGAAGATGAGACCTCTGGGGTCCATCTCGATTGAGACCTTGTCGGCCAGACCCGCGTTCTCCAGTTCCTCCTGGAACTTCATGCCCTGCATTTCCATCTGCGCGAGTTCGCGCGCAATGAGGCTCAGCTCCGGCGAAGCCGGCGAACCGCCTTCAATGATGCTCGAGCCGCTAGACACTACGCCAAACGCGCCCTGGATCGACCCTATGCCAGCCTCGAACTTCTTGGCGTTGATGACCGAGAAGGAGAACAAGAGGATAAAGAAGGTCCACAGCAACGTCACCAGGTCGGCGTAGCTGTTGAGCCACGGCTGTGTCCTCGGGGCCTCGTCCGACTGCATTGGCTTAGCCACCGGCTGCCGCCTCCCTGTCCTTCCCGGGCAGTCCAACCTTCGCTCGCTCTTTCGGCGCAAGGAAGGACTTCAGCTTTTCCTGGACCACCCTTGGGTTGTCTCCAGCCTGGATCGAGAGCACTCCCTCGATGATTGCCTGCTTGGTGAACACTTCTCTCGCGTTGCGGTTCTTCAGCTTATTGGCAATAGGAAGCGCGAACATGTTTGCTATTACGGAACCGTAGAAGGTAGTGACAAGGGCCACAGCCATGCCGGCGCCGATCTGTTCGGGCTTGTCCAGTTTGAGGAGCATCTGGATGAGACCGATCAGCGTGCC
>CAZRRG010000054.1:0-15316 GCA_964602455.1 uncultured Eubacteriales bacterium
TGTTTCGGTTACCGAGCGGACCCGGGAGATCGGCCTCCGCAAGGCGGTCGGAGCCAAGAGCAGGGATGTCATGTTCCAGTTCCTGGTCGAGGCGTCCATGCTGAGCGGGATCGGCGGAGTTATCGGTATTGTGCTCGGTTCCTATGGCTCGTCGGTGCTTGCCCGGTACGGAGGATGGTCCTCATACACTTCGCCGTCGGCCATACTGATGGCGTTGGGCTTCTCGGTGGCGGTCGGCATGTTCTTCGGATTGTACCCGGCTGCCAGGGCATCCAAGATGGATCCCATCTACTGCCTCCGGTACGAGTAAACGCGCTATTGATACTGTTTGCTGACCTCATATGGCGAGCTCCGGCCTAGGCCCACAGCCTGGCCGCAACACGTGAGACGCAGGTGAAGGAGAACTCCGACATCTTGTAGAAACCCAGTCTGCCTACTGAATCTCACCCTAGGCGACCCAATACTCGATGCATCGGAGGATACTTACGTGGCGATTTACAACACCATTCTGGAGGCCATTGGGCACACGCCCATGGTGCGGCTTCGACGCCTGCCCGAGAAGGGTAGCGCGGAGATCCTGGTAAAGATTGAGTCCGTAAACCCCGGCGGCAGCATCAAGGCTCGGCCGGCGCTGCGTATGATTGAAGAGGCCGAAAAGGACGGAAGGCTGCAGCCTGGTTCGACCATTGTGGAAGCCAGCAGCGGCAACCAGGGAATAGCCCTGGCAATGATCGGCGCGGTGAAGGGGTACAGGGTAGTCGTGTTCATGCCCGAGTCCATGAGCGAAGAGCGCCGCAAGGTCCTCAAGGCGTACGGAGCCGAGGTGCGGCTCACCCCTCTCGGCAAGGACATCAAGGAGACCCTTGAGATCTGCATTTCCGAGTCCAAGGCATTTGCGGAGAAGACCAAGGGCGCGTTCCGCGCGTGCCAGTTCGAGAACCAGAACAACTGTTGTGCCCACCGCGACACTACCGCGGCGGAGATCCTTGAGCAGACCGGAGGCAAGCTCGACGTCTTCATCGCGGGGATCGGCACCGGCGGGACCATAACCGGAACCGGACGCTGCCTGAAGGCTCATGTCCCCGGCCTTACAGTTGTCGCGGCAGAGCCGGAGAAGGCGTCGCTCATGGTAGACCTGCCCTTTGGGTTCCATGTACAGGAAGGAATCGGCGACGGCGTGCTCCCGGATATCCTGGATAAGTCGGTCATCGACCGGGCGATACTGGTCACTGACGCCCAGGCCCTGGAAGTGGCCCGCAGGCTCGCGCGAGAGGAAGGCATCTTCTGCGGCGTCTCCAGCGGGACCAACGTGTTCGCCGCCCTGCAGATGGCCAAGGAGCTCGGAGAAGGCCATCGTGTTGTGACGGTCATACCGGACGGCGGTGAGAAGTACCTGTCAACGGCTCTGTGCGGTCAGACCGAGTAGAAAGGACTTGCCTCAATGAAGCGCAGACCCAAGGGTGTCGCGACGACAGCGGTCCACGCGGGCACGAAGGTCCCTGAGTCAATCACCATGCCGAAGGTGCCGCCGATCTACGCTGCATCGGTGTTCTCCTTCGACTCTCTGGCCCAGCTCGACGAAGTGTGGGAGGGACGCTCCAAGGGGTATGTCTACTCGCGGATGCGCAACCCCGGCATCGACCTGCTTGAGGAGGCGGTGACCAGCCTCGAGGCAGGCGCGGGAGCGGTCGCGTTTGCATCGGGCATGGCAGCCATCACAGTATCCGCTCTATCCGTGCTTTCGGCGGGAGACCATGTGGTGGCAGCCAAAGTCCTGTATGGTGGCACGTACACCTTCTTCCACGACGAGCTGCCCAAGCGGGGCGTCTCCACGACCTTCGTTGACGTCAGCAACCTTGATGAAGTAAAGGCAGCCATGGGGCCGAACACCAGGCTGTTGTACTGCGAGACCGTCTCCAACCCGCTCATGGAAGTAGCGGACCTGGGCGCGCTGGCGTCTATCGCCCACGAGTCCGGAGCTTTGCTCGCGGTAGACAACACCTTCGCGTCGCCGATCCTCTGCAGGCCGCTTGAGCACGGGGCGGATCTCTCCATCCACAGCAGCACCAAGTACCTGAACGGTCACAGCGACGTGACCGGCGGGATCGCCGTGGGCAAGGACCCGGCGCTGATGGCCAAGATCCGCTCGTTGGCATCAATGTACGGGCCAGTGCCCTCGCCATTCGACGCCTGGCTCGTCATGCGCGGGATGAGGACGCTTGACCTGCGGGTACGTCAGTGCTCGGACAACGCCCTGGCGCTGTCCGGCTTTCTTGCGGCGCACCCCAAGGTTGCTGAGGTTCACTACCCGGGACTGTCGTCATCGCCGTACAAGGCCCTGGCCGATAAGTACCTCGATGGAGGGTACGGTGGCATGTTGAGTTTCGCTGTCCGGGGCGGGCTTGAGGGCGCGCGGAAGGTCATAGACGGCCTGGAGATGGTTGAGCTGGTCCCCAGCCTTGCGGGAGTCGCGACCACGGTTAGTCACCCGGCCAAGACTTCTCACCGGGGTATCCCGCAGGTTGAGAGGGAGGCTTCAGGAGTGGGCGAAGGCCTAATCCGCGTCTCCGTGGGCATTGAGGACTACGCAGACATCGAGGAGGACTTCGCACAGGCCCTTAAGCAGGTATAGGCCAAAGGACATCCATCAGGGTCCGGGCATGCGTCACATCGGACAGGTCAACCCGGACCCTTCTCATTGCCTGGCAGATTATCTCGCCGCAAAACTGGTGAGCCAGCGTGAGGAGGAGCATCTTCTCCCGAAAGGACGGGTTATCTGGGCACACAGCATCCGCGGCGGCTCCCGTAAGGTCCCGGTACTCATCCAGGAACACGCGCATGGCAATGGAGTCCATTTCGAAGAGCCCCGTCGACAACACTACCCATTCTTCTTCGACGAGGCCAACCTTGGCGTCGCCGTAGTCCAGCAGCGCTGTGATCCTCCAGGCGTCGTCTTCCTGGTTCACCTCATGACAGGCACTCTGGTCCCATTCTTGGCATCCCCTATGACGGCCATAGGTTCCCGTCCCGTCATATCTGTTGCTGCCCTTGTTGCAGCACTCCTCGTGCCCCTTCTCGTTCCCTTTGTGGATCAACAAGTGGTCCTCGGTCAGGTCGTTGTGGATGAGGCAGAGGGAGTAGCCCCCGTCAGTGCGGCAGCGTTCAGCGACCACATCGACCAGCTGCCTGCCGTTCATATCCACGAAAGCCTGCAGACTCGCGAGAAGCGCATCCGGTAGGGGGCGCTTATGCCCATCTCTGTCCATTGCCAGCCGTTCAATGCAGTTACTGAGGCTCCGGAGGGTACGCTCCCGCCATGTATCAACACCCTTACTCATGCCGGGAAGTAGGCTGAGCGGAGTTCCGTGGAGGTCCGCGAGCAGCCCAAGGGGAGTGCCGTGGAGGTCCGCGAGCAGCCTGGCCAAGCGCCGGGCCAGGGAGTCCCTTTCACCCCTCGTCATACCACCCCAAACCTCGCGGGTGGCCCGTCCTGGACAGAATTCCTCAATTATGTATGGCCATTCGATCCCGTCCCTGAGTGTGCCGTAGAGCAGGATCCGCGGATAGGGTACGGTGCTGCCGTTCTTGTGGAGGGCAGTTCTGACCGACACCTCGTTGTGGAAGTCACCGTGAGCCATGGGCGGGTAGAACTTCACAACCAATCGGTAGACGCCCGGCTCCGAATGAGAGGGGACAGTTGCGGCGGCGGACGCTAGCGGGGCGCAATCCACGGCAAATGCGGCGGAAGTGCCCGGAAAGCCGGGGTGGATGTGGACAGGCGACAGCTGCAGTCGCGCGAGCACCTTCTCCACCGGACCGCGCCACACATCGGTGTCTGTGAAGATCCTGCTCCAGTTGTTCCAGTTGGCCTCGGATGGAAGCACCGCTCGTCCCTCCGCGACGAGTATTTCACTCCGAGCAGTCCTTAGGCAAGGGCTTGTGTACGAGCAAGGAGTCGAGTACTGGTCACCTGGCAGTGCCCCTGGCCCGTAGGGGCGTCCGGTACGTAGAGGTAGACCTTGCCCCTTCGGCCCTGGAGAAGGCCAGACTGCGCTTCGAGCAAGCAGGCCTGAGCGGCCTCACCGAGTTCATCCTGGCAGACGCGACTGACCTGGGTTTCCTGCCTCAGGCTGGGTTTGGCCTAGCGGTGGATAGCAAGTTCCTGCACATGCTGGTGGTTGACGGGGATCGAGAGAGGTACTTATCGGGACTCCGGCGGGCGCTCAGGCCTGGCGCTTGGGCCATGTTCAACGAGCTCTACCGCGAGGACACTTACTCAGGACCGAACGCATCCTTCGAGCAGTATATGGAGGTCTACTGCTCGGACCTATCTACTGTTGAGGAGCGAGTTGCGTACAACGGCGATACGCCAGTCACTGTTCGCATCCCCAAGATCCCCGGACGCTTCAAGGACGAGGCAGGCTACCGTTCCGAAATGGAACAAGGCGGCTTCGAGGTAGTGCGCTTCGAAGTCCTCAAGCGTATATGGGCTGCAGGTTCTTTGCCGGGGCAACGCCCCGTTAGCGGTCGGCCTGGGCGGATCCGCCGGCGAGACAGTGGAAGGCGACCATACGGCGATCGTAGAGCGGTGGAGCGCGGCTCGTTAGGAGCGACTGGAGCGAGCGCAGGACGCCTGCAGAGCCACTGGAGCGCGAAATGGTCACCAGAGGAGCATGTCCCGGAAACAAGAGCTCTCAGGCGACCCATCGGAATTACGCCCGTCACCGCGTGACCATTAGCGGCCATTCTATTAGTCACGAGAAGGCTCATATGTCGAAAAGTCGGGTCACCCGATGCCTAATCAGGGCTGATTAGTTACGGCATGACCACACTTTTCGACACGTTAGTCACGGCTTGACCATCTCGAATCCGCGTATTGGTCTTGCCGTGACCCCAGTATTCTTGACTGATCTCAGGGTGACCAACAGGTTCCCCAATCAGTTGCGCCGTGACCAATGGCTCTTGGCCAACACCCTGGAGACACGGGAGACATGGGAGACATAGGAAACATAGGAGACATATGATGCGCCGCCCGGACCGCGCCACCGGCGAGAGCTGCCACAGCCGGGATCACCGTCACGAAGGCGTTACAGCCTCAGGTAGATGTGCCGCTCCCACGACGGGTCCTCGAGAGGGAAATCGGCCCTATAGTGGGCTCCCCGGGACTCCTCCCTCAGGAGCGCTGCGCTGGAGACTGCCGCCGCCGTGTACCAGAGGCCGATATTCTCGGTGGCCAGTAGGAGGTCTCGCGAGTCCTTCAGTGATTGCTTGTCTAGAAGAAGTCCCAACTCGGCGATGGTAGCCTTGGATTCCTCCAAAAGATGGCCCCTGCGAAGAGGGAGGAGGTACCGGTCCGAAAACCTCCTAAGCCGCTTCCTAAGATCCGCCGGAGCGACGGACCCGCCGCTCCTCCAGGCCTCTAACCACGCTTCAGCGGACCGGTGCGGTGGCGGTTCAGCGAGTCGGGACTGAATGCCAGGCGAAGGTCGCGAGAAGTCTACGCGAAGGGGCTCCACGGCATCACCCTTGGCATGCCGCGCAGCCGCGCGTGCGGACCTCATGCCGAACAAGACGCAGTTTGTCAGGGCGTTGCCGCCGACCCTGTTGGCTCCGTCCACCCCACCGGTGACCTCGCCGCAGGCGAAGAGTCCGGGCACCTCAGTCTGTCCTTCGGTGCCTATGCAGACTCCACCGGGGAAGTAGTGCTCTATGGGACTGAGCGGGACGGGACCGCTCCACGGGGGCTTAGATGCCGGGAACATCCTGACTATGGCTTCGAAGTGTTCACGCCATAGGGACTCGGGGAGATCCTCCGTGTGGAGGAGGCACTGCCCCTTCTCGTTCTCCAGGGCTATCGCGACAGAGCACTTGTCCCTCGCCAGCAGGTTGGCTTCGCGTCCTGAATGGATCCCCTCTTTGGCGAGCATTTCCTTGAGGAACTCGCGGCCATCGGCGCCGGTAGCCCTAACATGGTCAATGATGCCGAGGTCGACGAACCAGTGAGCGCCGCCGGGTATGTCAAACCCCATGGGGTAGAACTGCACGAACTCCATGTCCATAAGATGGCACCCCGCATCCAACGCCAGCCTGAAGCCATCTCCGGTGATACGCTGGGGGTTATCGGTCCTCTCGTAGATAGCCCCGCCGCCACCTGTAGCGAGGACCACGGCATCGGCGTCGATGGTGACGGCCTGGCCGCTCGAGAAGTCAATGCATTCAACTCCGCTCACGCCTCGATCGCCCACGATTAGCCTCATTGCCCCGAGGTTGTGGAGGAACTGGACGCCGCGCGCCGCGCAAGCCTTCTGGAGGCCATCGGTCAGCGCCTTGCCTCCGAGCAGGGGGAACTGAGGATCCCTCTGGAGCCCTATGGCTCCGCGTACAACGCGGAACGGCACTCCGGCCTCCTTGAGGAAGGGAACGATGGACGGAGCCTCATCCGAGAACACCGACAACAGCTCAGGCACGTTTAGGCGCCTGCCTGTGTCGTATGTCATCTGCCGGTGCTCCTCAGGCGGCAGACCCTCAATAGGGAGGGTGAAGCCTCCGCCTGCATAGATGGTGCAGGTCGCATTTCCGGGCCTTACCTTGGATAGGGATGTGACGTTGACGCCTTCCTGAGCGAGCATGAGGGCCGCACTGAGTCCTGCCGCTCCTTGACCTACTACCACCACGTTGGGCATGCTGACATCCTCCTATCGCCATTCCATCACATCACAGTCTAACCGTTCACTACTACAGTGGCGGCGGTCCTTCCTTGTCTTCTAGTGGACATGTCTGGTCTAATAGTCCTGCAAGTGGTTGGTTGCTCCTCCGCAAACTGCTGTTGCGAGACAGTAGCAGTGGGAGGATTCCGTCACGGCGCGCCGGCGATACAGCGGCAAGACGACGATGCAGCGCCAGAGCTTCGACACGACTATAAGGCGGTGACGCGTTGAAGATCAGGGTGCGGCCAGAGGACTTCGTCGTTCGAGAGCAGGTTGACCTGCGGGTATCTTCCGAGGGTCGATACGGCGTGTACCTGCTTCACAAACGGGGTTGGAACACTCTTGACGCCATTGGGGCTATAGCCAGGGCAAGCGGCGTGCCGGTAGAGGAGATCCGCTATGCAGGACTCAAGGACCGCTACTCGCTCTCGACCCAGTACATCTCGGTGCCGCGCTCGATGAACCTTCGGGAATCGCTGCCGGAAGTGGCGGGATCCGACCTAAGAGTGCAGCACATCGGGTACTCCGACGACTTCGTATCCACACGGAACCTCATTGGGAACGAGTTCTCGGTGACCGTAAGGAGCCTGGACGCGGACGAAGCGGCGCTGCTCCGGGCCCGGATTGCCTTGGTGAGCCAGAGCGGATTCCCCAACTACTTCGACGACCAGAGGTTCGGGAGCGTGCCGGCCGGCGGCGAGCTGCTCGGTGAGCGGGTTGTCAAAGGCCACCTCAAAGGCGCGCTCCGCCTGTACATGACGGCTGAGTACCCCGCGATGAAGGCCGGTGAGAAGGAGCGCAAGCGGAGCATTTCGGCATCGTGGGGAGACTGGAACGTTGTGTATGCCTTGTGCCGCGACGTGGTCGAAAGGCGCATAGTGGAGGCTCTCATGAAGGGCGGCAACAAGAAGAACCTGCTTGCAGCCATAAACGCTATCCCAGGCGATGAGATGACTATGTATTTCGCAGCTTTCCAAGCGTCGGTCTGGAACGAAACGCTGCGGGACATCATCGGCGCCCGTCTTAGGAGCGCCGCCCGCCCGGTCATGGCGGCCGACACGTCTTCAGCATCTGGACAGTTCGCGCAGCGTGACGCTACCTCCGCGGACCAGCCGGGCCAACCCGGTACAGCATCGACCTTGTTGGTGCCAGGCCGTGAAGCGCCCTACGTGATCCCTGTGGGCGAGGAGTCCGCTGCTATTCTAGAGGCCCTACGCGGTGTGAGAATACCGACGGTAGCCCACAAGACACTTCCGGCAGACCCGGAGGTAGAAACGGCAATCGCTGCAGTTCTTTCGGCAAGGGGGATTGCTCGCAGCGATCTCAACATCAGGGGAGTCCACAACGCGTATCTGAAGTCCTTCTACCGGGATGCCGTCGTGGTACCGGGCGACCTTGAATCGGATGGTACCGGACCCGACGATCTCTACCGTGGACGGCTGAAGACCACCTTGCGCTTCTCTCTCCCCAGGGGCTCCTATGCGACCATGCTCCTGAAAGCCCTTACGGGCCGGGCGGGCGAGCGCGAGCCTGTGACTCCGTCCGACTCCGCTGATCCAGGTGCGCCGCCTGATCCTGCCGCTAAACCTGATCCGGTTGCTCCAGAAGCCTCTTGATGATGTCTTCAATGGGCGGCTCGGCGATGGATACGTCCCTTATCTCGCCTAAGGCCTGCATGGCCATGATTACAGTTGGAGCCGCGGTATGGCCGCGGTCGAAGTGGACGTCCACTGTCCTGGAATCCCGGTTCACCCCTGATACCCGCCAGGCGCCGGTGTGAGGAGCCTCCATCAGTTCACCAGTCGGACCGATGTACATGCCTTCAACCAGGCCCTGCGGGAACTGGGCGTACTTAACGGATAGGAGGGTGGGAAGGCCGGCCGTCCCGCGCAGGGTGGCCAGCGTGCCGTCGTAGAGTAGACTCCCGTGGTTGATCATCATGACCCGGTTGCACAGTTCCTCTATGTCGCGGAGATCATGGGTCGTCAGCAGTATGGTGACGCCGCGCTCGGCGTTCAGCCTCGCGAGAAACTCCCTCATCCTGCCTTTAGCCACGACGTCAAGTCCGATGGTGGGCTCGTCGAGGAAGAGGATCTTAGGCCTGTGGAGGAGCGCCGCAGCCAGTTCTGCCCGCATCCGCTGTCCCAAGGACAGGCGCCTGACGGGCATATCCAGGAACTCGCCGATGCCTAGAAGGTCGTCGAACTCCTTAAGAAAGGCCCGGTAGTCCGAACCACCGACATCGTACATGGCCGCGAGGATCTCGAAGGAGTCTACGGTAGGGAGGTCCCACCACAGCTGGGTTCTTTGGCCGAACACTACGCCGATCTCCCGCGCCACCTTCTGGCGGTCTTGCTGAGGGGACAGCCCATCGACAAGCACCTTCCCAGATGTGGGATGGAGAATTCCTGTCAGCATCTTCACCGTCGTCGACTTGCCGGCGCCGTTGGGGCCGATGTAGCCGACGAACTCGCCCGGACGAATGGCGAAGGAGACGTCCTTAACCGCTCTGACCTCGCGCTTCTCCTGGGAAAGCAGCGTCTGTAGCCCGCCCAGGAAGCCTCCTTTGCGGACCTGCACGAAGTACGACTTGCTCAGGGATTGGGCGTTTACCGCCAACGGCACCCCACTTAAAGCCACTCTTGCTTCCCCCTCTCGACGGCGCGCCGGTTAAGACCCGGTGCTGTGATACCTGCGCTCTCCGGCCTTCCACAACAGGCCTGCTACCAAGAGGCTTGCTGTGGCGGTCAGCGGCGGCAGCGCCAGGCTCCACGAGGCGCCGCCCTTCCCCAAAACGTACCTTACAGGTACGTAGTTGCCCGCGGCCAAGGGAATGACGCTGAGCAGGGTCCACCTGAGCCAAGCCGGGTAGATCTCCAACGGGTAGAGTACGGCTGTCCCCGGCGCGTTCTCGGCGAAAACCTGTAGTTCTTCGATCCTCAATATCTTGAAGGCGGCGCTGGCTGTAGCTATCCCGATGGCCATGTAGATGCATGCGGTGCATAGAGAGGCCAGGGCAATGATCCCGACTTCTCCCCATGTGAGGGCGCCGGACGAAAGCAGGGACGGCACCGACACCGAGCCCACCACAAGGCCCTCCAGTATCCACCCGCTGCGCGTCAGGTCGATGTTCCTTGCAAGCAGCACGAACAAGCTGGGCCACGGCCTTACGAGCACTGAATCAAAGTCGCCTCTCACGATGTAGCCCTCGAACTTATCCAGTTCCTCTCCTACCATGCGGAAAAGACCCCAGCCGATCTTGGCTACCGCGTACAGGAGGCCTATCTCGTAGATGTCCCATCCGTTCACGGTCCGGAACTTCCACAAGATGACGGCGACGACTAGATAATCGTACAAGCCCATGAAGGTCTGCATCAGCGCCGAAGTGATGAAGTCGAACTTGTACTGCATCTTCGCTCTCACGCTGGCGGAGATAAGGACCCAGTACAGGCGGATCCCCAAAAGGAGACGGGACTTCGGTCGTTCCTTCATCCGCCCTGCACCTCCAGCTTGCGGCGCGCGATGGTTGTCAGCGATCGAGCGACCAGAGTAAGCGCAAGGGACCACGCCACGGCCGGTGCGACGAGTTCAGGTCCGGACAGCTCGAGGAAGATCCTGGCCGGGTTGTATGTCAAGCAAGCGAACGGAGACCACCTTGCGATGGTGGCGACCACTGGCGGCAGCACCTCAAGCGGCATAGACCCGCCGCCCAGGGATAGGTTCAGCGTCGCGACGCACCACCAGGTCGACCGCGTCTCGGTGATCCAGAACGCGAGGATGCCCACGATGTACGACTCGATGATGGCGATGTATGCGCCGAAGAGCAGGGCTATGATGGTCCAAGCCCATGTGGCGGCCCGTAAGGGTAGGCGGATCCCAAACGCCGAGAGCATGAGGCCAACGGGGATGCCCCGGAACAGGAAGGTGTAGACCATGGACCCATACTCGTTGGCGACGCGATACGCGAAGAAGTCCATGGGCCTGGCGAGCTCGGTAGCGATGTTTCCGGACCTCACCGACTCCCTGATCTTAACATGGGCCCTAATGCCGAACTGTGTGAACCACATGATTGTCTGGTTGACCGATATGTAGGACGTGATCAGAAAAGGGGTGTACTCGCCAAACCCGGTTGGCGGCGTGACGCTCCTCCAAAGGTAGATGTAGATGACGCCGAAAATGGCGCTTGCTACTGTGTTGATAAGGTGCGACGCGGAGTATTGCAGGTTCTGCGCAAACCCCTTGGACGCGAGGACCCAGTACTTCCGCAACCCGGCAAGAAGCATGAAAGTACCTCCGTACAGACTGGTTACGGCGCTTGCCACACGTGGGGACGAACGGAGACAACTCTACCATACCTGAATTACGGAGGTCAAACAAAGGAGCAGGAGGTTTGAAGGGTTAGTTGAACTTGGATAGTTGGATAGAATGAACTGGGCAGGATACAGGGACGACGGAGCGATGAAAGGGAGAGAGCCGGATGGATGATAAGACCCCCAAGGTTCAGGAGATGTCGGACTACATTGTGACAGGAACTGCCCTGGGCGGCCGCTTTCGCGTGCTTTCTGTCCGGTCGACCATGCTTGTAGAGGAGGCGCGCAGGCGCCACAACTGCTCTGCGACCGCTACCGCGGCTTTGGGCCGCGTTATGACCGGCGCGGTCCTAATGGCCGCGACTATGGAAGGGAACCAGTCTGTGACGATCAAGGTCCTGGGCGGAGGGCCCTGCGGCGGCATTATCTCGGATGCATACCGCACAGAGGAAGGCATCGGCGTCAGAGGGTATATGGGCGATCCTACGGCTGACCTGCCCGCCGGCCCTCAAGGAAAGCTGGACGTCGGGGGCCTTGTGGGCAAAGACGGGTTCATCTACGTGACCAAAGACGTTGGCCTGAAGGACTTCTACACCGGGAGTTCCCAGCTCCAGTCGGGCGAGATCGGTATCGACCTCGCTTACTACTTCACGGTGTCCGAACAGCTTCCGTCCGCGGTATCGCTGGGCGTTAGGCTGGGAGGGACGCCCCGGGGAGCCAAACGGGGATCATCAAAGAGCAGAGCTACGGCTACTGGGTGGGTTACCGGAGCAGGAGGAGTGCTTGTGCAGGTTATGCCCGGCCTGAAGTCCGGTGACGACGATGAGGTCGTCGGCGCGGTGTCGGAGAACGTGAACAAGATGGGATCGGTCAGCCTCATGATACAGGATGGCGCGACCCCGGAGGATCTAGCTCACGAAGCGTTCAAAGGCATCGGAGACGTGACCCTCATGAGCACCATACCGGCGCGGTTCGCCTGCAGGTGCTCAAGGGAGAGGGCCATAAGCACCCTTGTCACATTGGGACGGGAAGACCTCCGGAAGCTCGCGTCTGAGAGAGACCAGACCGAGGTCAGATGCCATTTCTGCAACGAGGTCTACGTGTTCCCCAAGGATGAGATCCTGACGATAGCCGACGACATTCCCAAAGAGCCGTGATCCTGGGCAAACAGCGCAGCCATTCCCCCTGTGTGAATGAAGCAGGCCGCCTCACCTTTGGGGATGATGCCCCTTCGGACCAGGCCTGTGAAGCCTGCGGCTGTCTTGGCGGTGTACACATTCTCCAGGATGATGCCTTCGGTTTCCGCGAGCATGCGTAGCGCCTCCCGGGATTCCCCCGTGGGGATCCCATAGCCGCCGCCCAGGTACTCGTCATGTATAGTGGCTACTTTCCAGGGATCGTGGCGGGGCTTAAGGCCGGTAATGTCGGCAATACCCGAGAGAAGGTCCGACATCCTGCGATGCAGCTCTTCTTTGGTGTACTCCACGCTCACGACATGCACGTGGAAGGGCTTCTCGAGAAGCGATGTCCCGAACACGAAGCCGCTGGCAGTGCCGCCCATAGCCCCGACTATGGCTACATGACGGAGGGCACATCCTGCGCCGGGCGCCTGCCGGTTCAGCTCAAGCGCCGCGTTCACGTAGCCTAGCGCGCCCATAGGCACGGAAGCGCCGTTATGGATGACATAGGGCCGGGATCCGCCGGCGCGGAGCGAGGCCGCACGCCTCTCCATCTCGGCTGCGCGTTCCTCTTCCGACCTCTTGCCGACGAAGACAGACTCGGCGCCGTATAGATGGTTCAGCAGCATGTTACCTTCAAGTACTGCAGGCGGATCGTCATTGTGCACCAGGATGCACCTCAGACCCATTTTGGCGCATGCAGCTGCTGTAAGAGAGCAGAGATTGGAATGGAGGCCTCCCGCTGTCACGATCGTGTCCGCGCCCTGCCGTAGAGCGTCGCCGAGCAGGTACTCCAGGCTGCGGGTCTTGTTCCCTCCTAGGGAGAGGCCGGAGAGATCGTCTCGCTTCACGTAGAGACCGTCATGGCCCAAAGCCGCGCCAAGGCGGGCGAGGCGCTGCAGAGGAGTGGGGAAATGGCCTAGCCTGACGCGAGCGAAGGCCGAGAGGCAGGCGACCGTATCTGACCGGTAAGTGCAGTCTCGACTGTCTACAGTAAGCACCTCGCTACGTGAAGAGTACACAGCCCCGGAGCGTATAGGCTGCTCCGAGGCTGTATTCTTGCTCGTTCGGGCCAACTCCTACTGTGACCGTCTAGACGCCGCTGCCAATGTTGACGACGTGTAGCCAATCTTGCAGGAGGAACAACAAGCGGCCAAGGAGTAGCGAGAAGCGCCCCTGGACCGTGTTGCCGAAGGCCACGCCGAAGTAGGCCATCATCGCGTACCGCGCGAAACTCCGGGACGCGTTCATGCCCTTACTCTTGTTCCAGAAGGTAAACACGAAGTACGTCAGCGCCGCGAAGAACACCAAGAGGTACAACCAGTTGTTGAGGCTTGCGAGGTTCTCGAAGGTGCCTCTGACCTGAACCATGAACGGCCGCGGGTCATATGCCATAGCGTAGCCGATCTCGTAACCCATGATAAGCGCCAGAGGATACCGGTAGACCCACTGGAGTTTCCCCGGTGCATACCTGAAGTAGTACAGGAGCGCTATGGCCCCTGGGATCAGGAGGTAGTACTCGCCCTTCAGGACGTAGTTGTTCCAGAACGGCTTGGTGTAGTTGTCCCAGGTCATGACAACCGAGTGAGCCGCGGACATACCGATGACGGTATACTCGAAAAACCTATACATCGGGTTCTCCTTGATTACGAAGGAGAAGATGGCCAGAGTCGCGATCACCGCGACCCATGTCTGAAGCAATGGCGTAAGCATTCAGTTCACCCCCTCCTATCGTGCCGCTTTCTTCTTTGAGCCGAAGAAAGCGATGTTGCCCAGGATGATGAGACCGAGGATCACAAGACTCGACAGGCTCTGCGCGTCCATAAGCTGCGTCGAGACGCCGGGCTTTCCCACCAGCTTCTCGTACTCGGCGGCGCCGCGCATGCCAGGGATCAGGCCTTTTAACTGCCCGGTCGGAATGTACCGCACAGAGCTGGCGATCTCCGCGGCCACAGACCCTTTGATCAAGGGGATGTTGGGGAAGTAGGTGATCCAGGTCTCCATCCCCGGCGAACCGCTCTCGAAGATGACGATGCAGGCAATCGCCTTTTCATCAAGTTTCCTGACACCGTCCATGATCGGAAGCCGCTCGAACGGTGTGCCGTCGATGTCGACCCCCATCGCGCCCTGCCAGAAGTCAGTACCGATCGCGCGCCAGGTGGCAGTGCCGCCGGGTTTGAACCCGATGTTGACCCAGTCGGTCCCGTAGTTCCACCCGAGCTCCGCAGCCTTAGACGCGATCTTGTCCTTCACAAAGAACAGACCCGACTCCCACTGGCCGGCCACGAGGAGCCGTAGACCCTTTACGTCCATCTGCTCCATGATGGCCATAATCATGGGAGTGAGCTCTGTGTCGGTTGAGGCGCTGTAGGCGATGTCGAACATGACGATATCGCCGGTGTTGAGTCCTTCTATGGTATCGTAGGCCCTCTGGGTGAGGTCCTTGTTGATGGATATCGGCATCCCGATGGGCTTTATGATCGGGATCACCAACGCGATCACCAGGGCGAGGTACATCCAGCGCGAATCAAGATTGTTGAGTTTCTCTAACATAACGTTTGGCCTCCCTTCCTAACCCGCACCGAGGTGGCGCTTCTCGAGGCCCAGGAAGATCCTGAGGTATGAAGCGAAGCCACCTAGGAAGGTGCCGACTGCGATAGCTCTGGATACCGCGGAGTTGGGGACAGCGACGATCCAGTCGCGGATGCCCGCCATGCCTCCGAGGAAGGAGGTGCTAGGGAAGATTAGGTCCCCGATCGGTACGTTTGAGAGCATGACCCATGCCGCGCACACCATCATGATGGCCGCTTCAGCGGTCCTTGCCCTGAACGCCTTGTAGGAGGCTGAGGTGAGGTAGAAGGCTACCAGGGCGTACATTGTGCCGTTAACTGGGACGATTATGGCGTCGTAGAACCACCGGTAGGTCTCGTTCTTGTTGCCTACCGACATGCCGAACACCATGTAGATGAACATTACGGTCAGGAGCCAGACTGAGAGCGTCCAGTTACGTTCCCTCTTTACGATTATGCTGCCGTGAACCCTCAAGAGGTTCGCGACACCCATGAACCGGAAGCCGCAGTGTAGCTCGGATAACACCTCCTTTGGTGGGCATAGCGCATCG
>CAZRRG010000055.1:0-13723 GCA_964602455.1 uncultured Eubacteriales bacterium
AGTTGGCTGACGCTGACCTGCCGGTCCCAGCCAGCGGCTTCTACACGCTAGACATTGTGACGCAGAGCAGGACCGAGTACATCACGTACGTCTACGTGCAGAAATAGGGGGTGCTGAAGATGAAGACCAAGATAATGCGCGCGGTTTCCCTCATGCTCGTAGTCTGCGTGCTGACGGGCTATGTGGCCCCTAGTGCGGCGTTCGCGACCGATCTGGGGGACAGGTGCTCGCTGGAAAACGGCAGTGTGAACGTTACCGTGCGTAAGTCCAACGGCGGCTTCGTCATCAGGACAGTGGACGGAGACGTCTTCAACAAGGACGACAACAACAAAGACCTCCTGTTCCACAGGAGCGACTATGACACTTCGTTCACGAGCTTCAAGGTCACGTATAGCGGTGGCGATACCAGGTTCTACGTCTTCGGCGGCGACTACGGCTACAGGGGCGAGTCGTCAACCGAAGTGAACACCGTTGAAGTTGGCGGTACCGCTATCCAGTCCGCATGGTCGGTAGGACAACTAACGTTCATCCAGACCATCCAACCCGTGTGGGCGACCGAGATGAACGAGCACGGCGCGGTGGCAATACACTATCTGGTCCAAAACAACACCGGCGCCCCGGTGACGGTTGAAGCCCGCCTCTTGCTGGATACCGCCCTGGGAGATCAAGACTTCGGTTACTACGAGGTCACGACCACGCAAGGGCAGGCTTACGAGCGGATCACAAGCGAGAGGACCATCACCGGTGACCAGATCCCCGCCAACTTCTTCGCGTACAACGACTACGAGAACCCGTCCATAACAGCCTACACGGTGAACGATACGGCCCAGGACGGCATAAAGCCGTACCAGGTCACGTTTGCCCACTGGAACAACCTTGCGGCTACCGAGTTCGAGTACACTCCGCAAGCGGATCTTACCTTCACCAACAAGCACAACGCCCAGTACCTGACGGCTGACAGCGCATACGCCCTTTACTACGACCTGGGTACCGTGGGAAGCGGCGGCCAAGCCGAGTTCCACACGTACTACGGCATCTACTCTAACGTGGGCGTGGCGAAGGGTAACAAGTTCTCGGTGAACATCACGTCACCGACCAACCTCGCCCTTACCGCCGACAAGAAGAACTATGAGGGAACCTACAGTCCCACCGGGGGCGAGGCGCCTCTGGGCACCTTCAAGGTGACAACCAACATCGGGAACATCGTTCAACCCGGTGCGCAGGACTACCGCCGGATAGCCATAGCAGCATATCCCGACAACGGCATCACTGCTCTTGACACCCAGGGAAACCTTGCCGGCAGCTACGCAAACCCCTACAGCATCACCATCGACAACTTCTCGGTCGGCGAGGTCCAGCAACTGGTGTGGGGGTTCAAGGCGAGCGTTGCATCGACGGCAAGCTACCGGCGCATCAACTTCCGTGTGTACGACATGCCGGATAGCGCCAACGGCGCCTTGCTCCTGGAGAACGTGATTGGGAGCGGCACCTGCTATGTCCTGTGTCCGGGCGGAGACGGCAAACTTCCCGAGATCACGTTCACGTCCGCCTCGCCCCAGATGCTCTACTTCGAGGGGACGAGGCACTACTACCTGACAGGGAACCAGCTAGAACTGCTTAAGGCCCCGGGCAACTATATGCTGCGGGCTCAGAAGAAGGATGATCCGGCTACATCGTACGTGATCCCTTACTCAAACATCCTCTTTAGCGAGGACCAGGAACTGGGGACCGTCATCGACGTCACCATGACAGAGAAGTACGAGTTGGGCGAGTATGATCTTGTCTTCGACTGGACCACGCCGCCGGCCGGCGTCCCGCAGAAGCTCACGGCGCCTGCCCTCAGGTTTACCGTCACCGACGACAAGTCGTACAAGAACGACTACTACGGCATTGTCGCGGTGGTGAAGACACGCCCAGTAGGATCAGCGGCTACTACCTGCACATATGACATCCAGGCTTTTCCCGGAGAAGTGCAGTATGACGCTTTCAAGAAGCCAATGAGGAAGGATTCCACGGATGACACGGTCTTTGACGCTGCAAAGACTATCTTGTTTGAGATAAGGGGCGAGTTCACCCTTCAGAAGGATGCAAACGGAGACATATCATCGGCAACCGCTGTCTCGTCCGATGAGTCAAAGGCGGTCAACATCAACGGTGTGCTAGATGTCATCAACGGCAAGGTGAACATAGCCAGGGCCAGCGACAACGGCACACCGTGCGTCTTTATCACCATGACCGGGGAACTTCTCACAAGCTACAGCAGGACCCCGGTCTGGACCGGCGATGCCGCTATCACCCCGTTGACCAACGGTAGAGACTACGGCCTCATAGCCTACGACGATAGGGGCGACAGGCCGGAGTTCGAGAGCCCCGAAGACCAGAAGTGGGCCATAGACAACAAGATCAACCTCATGTGGTCATCCGAGTACAAGATCCTTCAGACCATCGTCGGCATGGTATGCGACCTCCGGTACGGGCAGTTTGGCTTCATGCACGACGACAACGATCTGTTCACCGGCTACATCCTGTCCTTCGGTGCGACGCTGGACATCTCAGCCCTCATGCCGGGCGGCAAGGACGACGACTCCCTGCCGGCCCCGCCAAGGCTCGAGGACATCGTCCGCGCCAACGATGCCGGTATGAGCGTCGCAGAGTGGAAGCCCAAGAACCCTGAGAGAGACGCCGACGACGAGAACGAAAAGGACAAGACAAAGCCTGTCGGCAAGGTCAACATCAAGGACATACTCTACGGCCTTAACCAGGGCTACATCGGCTTCAATGCCGAGGCCGAGGTCATGCTGCCCAAGTACACCGATGCTCTCCCCGAACTGGGTGGTAGGCTCGCCATCAACACCATCGGCGGGTACTACTTCGAGGTGGAGGGTAAGACCAAGACCGAGGTTTTCGAGTTGGAGTTCGAGTTGGTGGTGAAGAGCGCGCCGGAATCCGGGGCGCCTGTGCCAGACAAGATCTTCTTCTTCATAGGTGGCTTCGAGCCGGGCATCAACATTGACAGCGTGGGTGTGCTCTGGCTGACAGGCGGTGGCGGCGGAATTGACGAGCTCTACGACACAATCTTCAAGTCGGGGCTGCCGCCATTTACGCTCCTGCTCAGCATGGAGTTCGACGTGCTGAAGGTGCTCAGCGCCAGAGCCGACCTGGAGCTTAGCCTCCGTGGGTTCAAGGTCAAGGTCGATGAACTGAAGATCAAGAAGACCGACATCGTGGCGATCAAGAGCGCGCAGTTCGGGATCAACTGGTATCCGGACTTCTCGCTGGTGATCGCTGCGTCTGTCGACCTCCTGGAGATCATCGAAGGCGGATGCTACCTGGTGGCGGACTCGCAGTTCTTCGAGTTCTTCATCAGGGCAATTCTCAAGATCCCCAAGGATGTACCGCTGATCGGTGGCCTGAAGCTGCTGCAAGCCGACTTCGGCGCCAGCATGGAGCGTATCTGGGGCGTTGTGAAGCTGCTCGGCCTGGGTTGCGGCATCTGCTACTACTGGGGCGGCGACTTCATCTTCGGCACCGGAGACAACGCCATGGTGAACCCGACATATCCTGAACTCTTAGGTGTCAAGGATATCCCGGTCGGGTGCAACACCGAGACGGGGCAGACACTATACATGCGGGTGACCAACATCACGACCGCGGCCGCCGCCGAGATAGTGGATGACCTGGCCGCGGCTCGTCCGGTGCTGCTTGCGGCCGGAGACCCTCGCGTCTGGTCAGATGTCGACAAGAAGAACCACAAGCTGGATCTTGGCGCCGACTCCGGCAACGACTTCGTGTTCAACATCGAGTTCACCCAAGGCGGACCGGCGACGGCTGACGCAGCCATGGCGGCCATTAGGGTCCGCAAGCCGAGAAACCCGTTGACTCCCGAAATACCTGGCGACCTCTACAACTTGAACTTCTACGATGAGACCGGAGTCTGGGGCACGACAGATGCGTCTGCCGCAAACGCCAACCTCAGGGTCGAGATAAGGGACGGGGTACCCGGAAAGATCTCGGTAAGCATCTCGATTACCGAGTACATTGCCGGTGAATGGGAGATCACGACGGACATGCCGGCTGACATCATCCTCTACAACGTGGCGCCGCTTCCGGAAGTCTCGTCTGTAACCGCCAGGCAACCGTCGAGCGACAGACTGGAGATCAGCTGGACAGGGACGATGCTCGAAGACGTGGAGATGAGCTTCTTCGCGACAACCGATACGGGTAACGCCCAGGATTCCGCAGGCGACGCAGGCTACCTGCTCGGCACCTACACGTGCACTGCGGCCGATGCGAACGGCAAATCGGACTTGACGGTGGTGATCCCGCCAGAGCTGCCGTCGGGCGCTTACTACGTCCGCGCGATGGCGTCCAAGGCCGAGGAAATGAGAAGCATGCACGTAGCTGCGGACCCGGACGATACGGACCCGAGCGACGGGACAGACTTCATGTTCAACCACACCAACTCCGACGAACCCGCGGCTCCCACCTCGGCTATCGCCGCGAACGCCGGCAACCTGATGCTGGACGTGAACGTCAGCGAGGCGGCTCCGGCGAACTCCGACGGCTACCTGGTCAGCGTGTACGAAGTCTCGGGCGCCGGTCTGTTGCCCACAGACTTCACCGACATGACGTTCAAGAAGGACGCGTCGGGTAACGTGGACATATCGGTAGGCGGCACATACCCCAAACTGACACGGGATGCGGAAGGCAATCTAGTACCTGTAGTGGACGGAGATGGCAACCCCGTGGTCTATGGTCTTCGGGCCGAGACAGACTATCGCGTTGGCGTCAAGGCCTTCAAGACGGCGACTGCGAACCCCGGAGGGTTGAATGAGTACGAGTACAACGCATACAGCGCCGAGGTGCTGTCGGATCCCGTGAGGCTACGCACGCCGATCCCGTCCCAGGTGTCTTTCGTCACACCCGACCCTGCCAGCACGCCGTTTGCCGTTGTGGAGCGAACCGTAAACCTGCAATCCCTCGACGTCGTCACGTTCACGACACCTGCTGTGAGATTCTCGCTTACGTTCAGTGAGCAGGTCGCATCGGGTGAGTGGTACATCGACAGCGACCCGCCGCAGATCGTGACGAATGCGGACTCGGTCACAATCGATACGAGACTGTACGACGGCGACCATACCATTACGTTCACCGGCGTCGACGCCGACGGCGATAGGGTCAACTACACGAAGCTCTTCGCGGTCGACACTCTACCTCCGTCACTTCTGGTGTCGACCGGCGGCTTCTTCGACGACGACGGAGTCCTCACCCTGAACGCGGTGACAGACTCCGACTCCCGCCTTACCGTGAAGGTTGACGGCGTCGTGGCTACGGACGGCGTCGGAAATGACATAGATGAAAGGCTCTTGACGGAAATCAGGCCTGCACCCGAGTTCGATAGCCGGACCGGGGCATACTCCATCGTCATCCCTGTGAACCCCGGAGTCGCATCTCACAAGGTAGAGGTCGTGGTGAAGGATGCCCTGGAACACGAGTCTCCGCCACAGTCCTTCACCGTGTACAACCGAGGCCTCTCCAACATCGATAGGCTGGATATTCTGAGCGGCGACGTACTCTACACCGGCAGGGATATCGAGGTAGGTGCTGACGGTGTGACTACTGCCACGCTCTCACTGATGGCTACCACAAAGGGCGCCAACCCGTACTCCTTCGTGATTGACGACCCCGATCTGGTAATATGGACCGTCAACGCAGTGGAAGGGTCAGCGACCATAACCCAAAACGGGGCACTCACCATACAGCCGGGCAGCATCGGGATGGTCACAGGCAGCTATCGCGTTGCCCAGGCAGGTGCGCAGGCGAGGGATCCGGTTACGCAAGAGATCGCGACCCTTGCAGGTGAGATGACCGCGGCCCTGACCTTTGGAGCAAGCATCTTCACCCAGACCTACGACGGCGCGTACAACGTCAATGTCGGGGCTACCATAGGCGGCACCGTCTCGGGACAGGGATCGTACGTTCCCGGAACGGTCGTCACCGTGACCGCTACTCCCAATCCAGGCTATCGCTTCGTTGGCTGGAGCGGTCCCGCTGAAGTCACATTCGCTGATCCCAGCAGCGCAACGACGACCTTCGTGATGCCTTCCCAGAGTGTCACGGTGACCGCTCAGTTCCAGTACGTGTCGTCTCCTCGCATAGAGGAGAAAGCTGCCGCCCCAATGGTGGAACACTTCGCGGCCAAGGGCAGCACAGTCTCGATGCTGCTCCCGCCCGATGTCGCGGCACAGGGCAGCAACGTGGTCGCTTACTACATGCTGAACGGCGTGCGCCACATCGTCTACGCGAGCGCCATAGTCAATGGCAGGCTGGTGTTCCAGGCTCCTGTGACCGGCATGTTCGGCTACATGGTGAACGACGTGAAGTTCGGCGATACCAGCGGGCATTGGGCTGAGAACGCCATCCGGTTTGCGGCCGCCCGCGAGATCCTGCGTGGAGTGGGCGAGGGTCGGTTCGATCCGGAAGGCCAGATGACCCGCGCCATGTTCGTGACGATACTGTCGAGACTCGACGGCATCCTCGAGGGTTCGCTGGGGAACTCCGGCTTCGCCGACGTCAGGCCCGGCTCGTGGTACGAGGCCGCGGTCAAGTGGGCAAAGGACAACGGGATCGTTGGCGGAGTGAGCCCCACCGAGTTCGATCCCGACGCCCCCATATCCCGTGAGCACATGGCCATCATGCTCTACAGGTACATCATCTACAAGGGCTTTGAGCTCCGTGGAGTGGGGAGCGCCGGCGCGTTCAATGACGGCGATACGCTCAGCGAGCACGGAGACGTTGCAGCGGAGTTCATGAGGCTGTGGGGCATCATGGACGGCAAGCCGAGCAACGTGTTCGACGGCAGCGGCCGCGCCACCCGCGCCGAAGGCGCAGTGGTCCTCATGAGGCTGATCGAGGCGCTGCTGAGGAAGTAGGTCCAAAGTACCCAGCTCAGCGGTCAAACGATCAATGTACCCGGCCCGCGAAAGCGGGCCGGATCCTTCTTGTGGGGCGGACGACACATCCGGGCCGACATGATGGGGAGGACGACGTGTTCGGGTTTACGTGATGGGCAACCCGACTTGTCCGTGCTGAGGCGATGGGGAAAACGACCTATCCGGCCCGGACCAATGGGCAATTTTGCCTGTTAGACTTATACTACTATTTGAACGGATAACACAGATGCAGGTGTTGGGTCGCCCGGAGGGATAGTTCTATGAAACAGGGAGGCCGGATCCGCACTGAACTGCACTATTTCTCCGACCGCCTCCTCCGAAAACTCGAAGAAGTCCAGTTCGCGCATGCGACTGTCGTAGAGGCGCCATCCGGTTACGGCAAGACCACCGCGGTCCGCGACTACCTGGAAGCGAAGCGCCAGGCGGGCATCCCCGTGTACTGGTTCACCGCGACTGAGGAGACGCCGTCCGCCGGCTTCCGTCGCCTGTGCCGCGAGATATCCTCCGTGGACGACGAAGCGGGGCAGCGGCTCCTCCGGTTTGACCTGCCTAACGCGGTGACCATCGGTGAGGTGTGTGACGCAATCCGCTCCATCAGATGCCGCCACGAGACGTACCTGGTCATCGACAACTATCACCTGCTGCACGACGCGCTGCCGGTATCCTTTTTCCTTGCCCTTATCGAGCACGGTGGGCAAGGGCTCCACGTCGTCATCCTGACCCAGGTGCTTACGCGCGGGATGGTTGCCGCGGTGGCGGGCAGGGGTTTTCTGCACATCACCACCTCGGACTTGAGACTAAACGCCGGCGACATCAGCCAGTACTACTCCCTCGCCGGGGTGCGTATAGCCGCGGAGGAAGCCAGGGAGATCGAACGTTACACCGAGGGATGGATTATAGCCATCTACCTGCAGCTTTGCGCATATCAAGAGCAGGGGAGCCTTTCAGACACAACCGGCATCCTGTCGCTCATGGAGAACCTTGTGTGGGACAAGCTGACGCCGGAGCAACAGACATTCCTCCTGCGGGTATCACCCTTCGAGATGTTCACTATGCAGCAGGCTTGTTTTCTTGCGGATTGCGATTCGCTGCCCGAGTACGCCCAAGCAGCGTTGGCAGGCCCGTTCATCCGGTTCGACAGGACCGAGAGACGCTATGAGACCCACAGCATACTCTCGAAACTCCTGGCGGAAAAGCGGTTAGAGCGCGGCAAGGCGTTCAACCGCGAGTGCCTCATCCGGGCGGGAGACTGGTGCCGCGATGCCGGCGCTACGGCCGACGCTCTCGCTTCTTACTGGCAGACCAGGGATTATGACAGGATCCTTTCCTTGGACTTGTCTCATGTCCTTGTGGAAGACATCGGCGGTACGCCGTTCCCGAGTATCGCGCTGGATATCGCGCAGAAGTGCCCGGCAGAGGTTAAGCGGAGGAACGTCCTCTCGATGCTCCGGATCGCGTGGGCGCTGTACTTGGCGGGGATGCGCGGACCCTTCGACACACTCATGGCGGAGTTGGGGGCGATGCTGGGCGTGAGCGCTCGGCCGGAGGGCGATGGACAACCGCACGCCGCCGATCTGACAAGCGAAACTGTAGGAGCGCCCGGCGGTGTTCGTGTCGATGATACAGCGGCCCTTACCGGTGAGTGGTTCCTCTTATCCTCTTATCGCGAGTTCCCTGACATCCCAAAGATGGTCGAAATCCTGGAGGTTGCGGGGTTGCTGCTGCGGGGCCAGCCGTCCCAGGTGGTGTTGCCGTCGGCTCCGTGGTGGTTTGGGCGGATGTCGGCCGCCATCGATTGGAACGTGATCCCGGGCGAGGCTGAACGGGTAGGAGAGGAACTTGAGAAGTTCGTTGCCCTCTACACGAAGCTGACTAACGGGCATGGGAGCGGGGCCGACGCTCTCTACAAGGCCTGCCTGGCATACCAGAGAGGAGACCTATCCGGGGCCGAGGTGCACGCCTACAAAGCATCCTTCCTGGCCGAGAGCAGGCAGCAGAGCTACATACAGCTGGAGGCGGCGATCCTCCTGGGAGAGATCGCTCTACAGAAAGCCGACGCTGCCGGGTGGCAGCACGCGGTGGATTCCATGGAACGAGCCGCGTCATACCCCCATCAGAACACACCCGTGTTGAGATCAGCCCTGGATATCGCGAGAGGAGTCCTGCTGGTCGAGCTTCAGGCCCAGGATGGCCTGGCAGAGTGGCTCCGAGACGGGGATTTCTCGGGCCGCCTCTTGCCGGGTTCCGCGGTCGGCGGGGCGACATTGGTGCACACCATGTACCTCTTAACCAAGGGAGAGGCCGCCAGGATGCTCGGGACGCTGGAAACCGGGTTGCTCGAGCTCGGGACCGAAGGTCCGTTCGCAGAACTGCTCGTGTCCATGCTCCTGGCATGGGGATACGTGCAGATCGGCGATCATGCCCGCGCCACGAGGATCGTTGAGAAAGCAGCTGAATGTGCAATCCCCGACGGTCTCATTTCCCCGCTCATATCGTTTTCGTTTGCCCTCAAGGGCATCACCGACGAACTCGTGAAACGCAAGTACCCCCATTTGTGGAAGCAGTTCAGAACCATCAAACGGCGGTGGGGGCGGGGATGGAACACGGTTCATTCCAACATCGTCGCCGAAGACCTGCCCGAAGGGCTGACGGCCCGCGAACTGGAGGTGGCGAGACTCGCTGCCAAAGGCCTCCGGAACTCGGAGATAGCCGTGGAGCTCTACCTGTCTGAGGCGACGGTCCGGGCTCATCTCAGGACCGTCTTCCAGAAACTCGATATCGACCGACGCACCAAGCTGGCAGAGAAGCTGTCCTGAGTCCCCCTTGCCCGCCACTGCGCCAGTGCGACAGGACCGGCGATTCGTATCACCCGCGCAAAGATAGTCCGTTCGGACGATTCGGTCATACTGTCACTCACCCATACTGATTGTTAGAAACGTGTCCCACCATGCCCATGCGAGGGGCGTAAGAAATGCGCTACATCAAGAGCGTGCTGCCAATGCCCGGCTATCGGCTACAGATGGAAATGGAGAGCGGCAGCATCGTCACAGTCGACTTCTCAAGCAAACTGCGCACGGCTAAGTGCGCGGAACTTGCTGATGAAAAGCTGTTCATGACAGCGACCACCGACGGGGACTACGTGACGTGGGGCCGCGGGCAAGTGAGGCTCACGGTGTACGAGCTGATGGAGGTTGTGTTGCTCGGATAGCCGCCCACGTCACGCGCTCGGAGCGGCGGTCGTTCCGGTTCTTGTACGGTTCGGCGGGAGATGGCAGACGGCATGGCTGGAGGGATACACATGACAAAGACGCATCTTCGCGGTCGGCGCATCAAGAGTTGGGCATTGGTTCTGTCTTTGGCTATCCTGAGTGCTGCGACTTCCATGCTCCCGAGGCTGGCCCTGGCTGCCGACCCGGGTCCGATAGCCCTCTACGCGCCCACGAACCTGGGCATGGGCGTCTTGAACCAAGCGATGCTCCAGAATGAGGAGGCCTACAAAGCCTTCTACGCGAAGTACGTGACCGCTCACTCGGCCTTCAACCAGGTGAGCCGGTTTGGACCCGTCCAGCTCCTGTACGGAGGCCAGTACATTAGGCCCGATTACGACTTGTCATTGGTGTTTCCCGCTCTGTCGCCGATGGATACCCTTCGCAAGAAGGGCGACCTGCAGGTGCTCGCCCGAGCAACGGTGCATTCGGTCATGCACAAAGGACCGAGCCACAAAAAGACTGAGACGGTGACCACCACAGCCCTGCGATTGGGTCAGAAGCTGTTTGGCGACCAGGACATCCTGGCCTATCGTTACTGCACCGACGAGGTAACGCAGGCGATCGCGGTCGGCGACTACGCCTGGACCGCGGTCAAGATGAACCTGCCTTACGACGAGGCCACGTTCAAGTTGCGCATCGGCACGAGCAGCAAGATAGGCTGCAGCTGCGGCGATGCCCGGATCTCCAACATCTCGATCGCCTTTGGGGACTTTGTCCGTCCCATCCTACAGGCAGTAACCATCACGAAGGACCCCGACGGATTCCTGCCCCATACCTCATTCGGCGAGGGCGATACGCTGTACATCCACCTGTACTTCGATGAGTTTGTGAGGTTCTCGGACAACAGCGCCAACCACGATAATGTCGGGCTCTACCTCGATGTTTTTGACACCGGGGACCAGAAGGTTACAGGGTCAAACGTCATCGCGCGCCTCCACAGCCTCAAAGATAAGAGGGTCACCTTCGCGTACACAGTGCCAGACACGATCACAGTGGGCACCCAGACGGTCCCGACCAACCACTACATCGGCGGCATCAGCGGTGTGCAGCCGGACCTGCTAGGCGGCAGCACCAAGTTCGACCTCGCTATCCTGGACAACAATGGAAACGCGGTGAGTGTATCCGCTTACGATACCTTGAGCAAGACCTCCTCGCTCATAACGGACCTTGCCGGGAATCCGGTGTCATCACTGGCAACCGCGATTGACCAGTCGAAGCGTTGCAGGATTGACAGCGTAAACCCATCAGTCAGAGAGGTCAATGTCGCTCATACCTCAAGAGACACGGTGTTCGCGGGGCCGGGTGAACAGCTTGTCTTTTCGGCTACGTTCAGCGAACCGCTTGATGTCGGTGCTGCTGGCCTCGGAGGCGTGATCGGTACCGTGAACCTTGTCCGAAGGTCGGACGCTACAGCGGTTACCGTCAGCGCCGAAAGCATCAGCGGAGACCGCCAAACCCTTGTTTTCGAGCCGCTCACGATCACACCTGACATGAAACCGGTTTCGACTACGATTGGCGGAAAACAGATAACCTACGCGACCCTCACCTCAATTGTCTTTCCGGGCGGCGCAAACGATTTGTGCGGGAATCCATACGACGGGGCGGTAGGAAAGGCCCCGAACCAGCAGTACTACGTCGACACGTTAGGACCTACCGTAACCCCCGGCACGGGTCTCATTGTCCATGAAGGGCGCCTTATCCCAGTACCGCCCACCACTCCGGGGAGCGCCGGTTTCTGCTTCCCGTTTACACTAACGGATAGCACCGCAGACGGGGCCCACGAGGGCGACGAAACGTTCACAAGCGGCGTTGAGGGGGAGGGGTCGACTGCCACTCTTCAAGGCAAGTTGGCCTGGGTCAACCCTTTGGATGGAGTGGAGGCGAGCAAGTTCGAGTTTGCCGTCACGGCCTCACCCGAAACGCCGACAACCGGGTGGCAAACCGGGTACACCGAGGTCGGTTCCAGTGAATCGCGGTACGCCTTCGATCAGATCCCAGGTGGGAACCTCAATTACCTGCACATAAGACTTCTCGACTCGGAACAGTACAACATCGCGAGCAGCTCCATCGCGATCTACCCGAGGGACCTAGCCGGAAACGAAGGAAGCGCCGTCTTCCCATTGGAGTACGTGGCAGATAGGGTCGGCCCAGGGTATGTGAAGGCCGGGTACAAGACAACCTACGACTCGGGAACCGCCAGAGGACAGATAGAAGCCTTTATGCGGGTCGTCGACCCGAGCAAGGTGGATCCAAGCACCATCCGCTACCGGTGGACGACTGACGGCACCGCGGTTCCCGATCCCGAAGGGGACGGATGGACGGACTATCCTTCGCCGGGGGACTCCGCGGCATCCTTTGACCTATCCATAGCCACCCCGGACAGCGATCTCCTGGAGTTGGGAGGCGAGTACACCCGCTATCTCTTCATCACGTCGAAAGACCAGCTCGGCAACGAGTCGGTCTCGCCGCCGTTCCGGTTTGACATCGACTTGAGCTATCCCGCTGCCGGTGTCGAGGTGCGAGATGAGTTGTCGACGGACCCGGCCCTAGTGCTGACCCCGCCGCGCAGCAACCAGGAGGGCAAGCCGTCGACCATCTTAGTCATGATCAAGGACCCTCTCGGTTGGGTTGGCGACGAATACTTCGTTCGTACGTTCAACTCCACGGATCCCGCAGAGGCTAAGGATATCCTCTCTGGTTTGATCTGGACGGTGAATCCTCCCGACTACGGCGGGGGCGACCTGAGGAGAACTCTGGAATCCTGGCGGTACGTCAGACTCGTCCGCGACGGCAATCTCACGCTGCATGATGGCTCTGTAGTGGAGGTCGCTTACGGCTTCGCTCATCACGAGGCAGGAAGGCATGACATTGCCATGAGGGCGTCGGATCTCTATTTTAGCCACACCTCATCGGCGTCAGAGATCGCTACAGCTCAGCGCCTGCTCGCGATAGTGGGTGGGAAGTACTACGGAGACATCGAGGTAACACTCATAGCCGGATATGGAGCCACAGGACCGGGTGTGTGGGAGAAGATAGACCACACGGCAGCAGGCGATGTTTACGCCGTCAACGTGAAGAACAACGGCATCTTCTTCAACGATGCGGCTTACTATTGGGACGCACCTTTGACGGATGAGTACGTCAACAAGATAGGATACTACTATGATCACGATCTGACAGAGCCGGTTCGTCTGCCGTATGCTATCTACCCCGACAGTTCCCCCTTGACGGGCCGCTTTGTGAGTTACATCCCGAGTGGCAGTCCCGTGGCCACCCAGACCTTCATCCTCCGTGCCGCGTCCTACAGCGTGGTGTTGGTGCAGTCCAATAACGATTCCGTGTTCCGGTATTATGCACCGAGCGGGTCTTACGGTTCGGTCACCTACACACTTCCCGGGGTATACGCCGTTACTATCGATCCAGAAAACAAGGACCTGCTCGCGGGCTTTAGCGATTGGGATAGTCCCGCTGACGGGCCCAGGTGCGCGAGTACCCTCGACG
>CAZRRG010000055.1:13733-15305 GCA_964602455.1 uncultured Eubacteriales bacterium
TCGACGGCCAGGAGATTGTAGTTACCCTGGCCAACAGGATCGCGCCTTCCTGGGGAGTCGCCGACATCGATTTCTCAAGTCCAGAGACATACCTGTCGGTGGAACTCATGAGTTCCACCGATCCGGAAGCTCCGCCATCAGGTACGGAGATCTGCAGGACAAAGCTCGCGCCGGAAGCTGAGCAGGTAGTTACTCTGCCCGCTACCACTTGGTATAGCGGGCGGTACAGGATTGTGGTCCAGGCGAAGGCCAAGATGTCGGATGCCCTGTCCGTCGGGATCTATGAAGACATCTACGTCGATCGCACGGCGATACCCCAGTTCGGCCTTGCCAGGGTAGACTCCAGCGTCGTCGCCGGAGTTGGCGGAGAGACGATCGACAGGACGACTCAGGCCTGGTACGGATACGATTCGGTATCGAAGCCCGATGAGGTCTACGCCAACCCGCGCCTGCTGCTCGGCAACAGCACCGGCGACGGCGTGGCATCACTGACTCATACCCTCTTCTTTACCGCGAAGAGCGCCGGCATCCAGTTTGCTCCTGGCGTGAGGTTCGGGGACCTCGCCATAAGGGTATGGAACCACTCGAGCAGCCTGAGCGACGCAGAAGCCGAAGCGGGTATGAACGCCGCGAAGTGGGTGCCGCTCTCCACCACCTGCGGCGAGGGACTGAAGACCGTGGTCGTAACCGACAAGGGTTTACTGTCGTCGAACTACGTTGCCTCGGACGGCACGCCTCAGTTGCCGCTCTTGGCAGGACAAGAGAACATCATCAGGTACCAAGTTGGTTCGTCCAACGGCATGCTGTCAGATGTGGGGATCCTGTTTGCGACTGTCAGCGACGAGCAACCCGAGATCGAGGTGGAGCTCGACCCAAGCAGCAGCGACAAGGTACTGACCCACACAACTGCAACGGTGACTAGGTTGGCGAGCCAAACTTACGAAGGGGTCGCCGCCTTCTACTGGGACGGGGTCCAGGGTGTGCCCGCAGCCGAACCCATCAGACTTACCCGCAGCGGGACGCACGTGTTCTTCGCGACCAACGCCTACGGAAACTACACGTTCATCCAGAAGGACGTGGACTTCGTCGACGGAACACCTCCCTCGATAGTAGACGCCGACGGCGGCTTCATGTACGATGATCACTTTGAGCTCAAGTACATCATCTCCGACAACTACATGCCGGGAGGCAAGATCCCCAAGGGACTGTCCTTCTATTTGCGATTTGATGAGGATTATAACCAGGCGCTAGGTAACGACCCCGACGACTTCTTTGAGATACAGGTGCCCGACTACACGAGCGATGACCAAAGCGACCATTTCTGGAAGGCCACGGAGCCGTCGGCCTCCGGTGTATACGAGGTGATAGCCTCTCCTCTGGCAGGCGGCAACCAGGTGTTGGTGACGGTGATCGGAGTGTTCAAGTACGACCCGTCAGGTGGAGCGACCGCATCGCACCCGGTGTACGTGTATGCAAAGGACGTGGCAGGCAACGAGTCAGCCATGCTCACGGATTTGGCGCAGATGGACAACATCCGTCCATCGGTCACCGTCAACAAGACGACCTTTACCC
>CAZRRG010000056.1:0-12358 GCA_964602455.1 uncultured Eubacteriales bacterium
AGGAACAAGGCCCCCAGGAACAGCGTGAGAGCGTAGTTGTAGGGATAGGGTACCGCGGTCCCCAAGAGCCACTGGATCACGAAGCCGGCCGAGAACGCAGCCACGCCTCCGCAGGCCTGCATGGTACCGAAGAGGCCGGACCTGCGGCTGGCGGGGATCGTGATGGCCACTATCTCCATCCAAGGCGGTCCACCGAAGCCGTCGCCGAAGGCTACCCCGATCAGGCTCAGGTAGAAGATCGCCAGCGCCAGCCCGCGGTTCTTCACTGCCAGGAGAGCGGAAGCCGCCATTATGAGGGCTGAGATGCGCATTAGGTAGCCGGCCTTCATCATGAATGGCTTCTTGTACTCCTGCCTATCGATGTAGCCGGCCACGAAGATCTGGGGCATGAGGTATCCGAAGGACCTCAGCGAACTCACCAATCCAATCAGGAACGGAGAAGTCGTTAGAGTGCTGACAAACGTCGGCAGCACGCTGTTGCTCTCCATAAAAGCCTGGCCGAGGTTGAAGAACGTGCCGTCGGCTATGAACATCTTGGTGTTGTGGGCTGCTACCTGCTGGTCGAACTGCGCCTTGCTCTCTGCCGGCTGCGGAGCCACGGTACAACCTCCGTATCCATCAACGAAGGGCGCCAATGGCGCCCTCAGGGACGAATCCATCTTCTACGACGACTTCGACAGGAAATGCCCTGTTCCTGCCTCTACCGCCTGACCAGCCTGGTGCCCGTCTTGCCCTCGACCGCGTCCAGCACTTTGTCCAGAGAGGCTATGACTCCCTCTCTCCCACCGTGCTCCCAGAAGCGCAAAATGGCCCGGACTTTGGGTCCCATGCTACCTTTTCTGAAGTGGCCCTCCTGCGCGAACCTCGCGAGTTCTTCATAGCGGACCTCATCCAGCCACTTCTCCTGCGGGGTCCCGTAGTTTAGCGCCGCGCCGTTCACGTCGGTCAAGATAACCAGCATGTCGGCGCCGACTGTCGACGCCAGCCGTTCCGCGCCCAAGTCTTTGTCGACGACGGCCTCCACGCCGGTGAGCGAGCCGTCCTCCTCCCGCACAACGGGGATGCCGCCTCCTCCCACGCAGATGACCAGGTGCCCGGCCTCAACCAGAGTCCTGATGGACGGGCCTTCTACAATCGCGGAAGGTTCTGGCGATGGGACTAGGCGCCGCCAGCCCCGCCCGCTGTCTTCCACCCATGTTTCGCCGAACGCCTCCTGCCTGGCCTTGGCGTATCGTTCGTCCTTGAAGGGTCCAACGGGTTTGGTCGGGTTAGCGAATGCAGGATCGCTTTTGTCCACAAGGACCTGGGTTACGATGGTCGATACGGGCATATCGACCCCATAGCGCCTGAGCGCGTTTCCCAGGAACATCTGCATCATGTAGCCGATCATGCCCTGGCTCTCGGCGCCGCAGATGTCCATGGGCATTGCAGGGACAGCTTCCGCGGCCATCTCGTTCTGAATGAGGATGTTGCCTACCTGAGGGCCGTTGCCGTGAGTAACGACCAACCTGTATCCCTGTTTGACCAGCGAGGCAACCTGTCCAGCTGTCCGTATGATGTTGGCCCTCTGCTCCTCGGCGGTGCCCTTCTCGCCCCTCTGCAGTATCGCGTTTCCTCCCAGGGCAACTACGATGGTGCGCATGCCCCGACCCCTTTCGCGTCTGACTGGACTGCCTGCAAACTCGACCGGACTCCCTGCAATTACCTGGGCTTCCTGCAGTTCGCCCAGACGTAAATCGAAACCTGCAAAGCCTCGCAGGGAACCGGTAGAGCATAACGAATACCCTGTAGAGGGTCGTATACTCACCTACGCCATGCTAAGACGAAAACTCGGGATCTGCAGCTATATAGTTGAAGAACAGGAACGGCATAATGCCCTTACCAGCATAGCCGACGGCATGTGGTACGCCGTTATGTCCGGGCTTACCACCCCATTCTGGGGAGCGTTCGCCGTAAAGCTCGGCGCCAGCGATTACATGATCGCTCTCCTGTCATCATTGCCCGCCCTCGTCAACTTGCTGTCGCAGGTCCCCTCGGCCATCATCATCGACCGGTACGATACCCGTCTCCGCCCCGTCTTAGTATGGGCCGTGCTGGAGAGGATCTTCTTTCCCGTCTTTGCCCTCTTGGCTGTGCTTCCGATACCCTCCAACGTCAAGCCGATGCTCTTCATCGTCCTGTATTCACTGAAGAGTTTTCCGGCCACTACCTGTGGGATAGCCTGGACCTCCATGATGGGCGAGATGTTCACTCCCCGGCTCAGAGGCAGATTGTTTGGGGAGCGCAACATGTTGTGCACTTTGGTGACCCTTACAGCGACTATCGCGGCCGGGCCCATTCTGGACCGCATAGCGTGGCCGTGGAACTACTTCACCATCTACATGGCCTCTTTCGCAGCCTTGGCCATGTCGACCTACTGTTTGTTCAAGCACAGGGAAACCCCACTTCCCAGGGAAGAGCGGTCCCAGTCTCCATCAGGGCTCCGCGCGTTCGCCACCGCGATAAAGGACCGTCCCTTCGCGGTGTTCCTTGTCGCTGTCATGGCCTTGCACTTGGGTTTCCACGTGAGTGCGAGCCTGTGGACTATCCTTTGGGTCAAGATCATGGGGCTGTCCAACGCCTGGATAGGCATGTTCTCAACGATTTCCGGTGTGACATCGGTGCTCTCTTACCGCGCCTGGGGGCGCTGGTCAGAGAAGTACGGCAACCCCCTCATCCTGTCGGTGACGGGGCTTGCCCACATTGCCATCCCGACGGTCTACGCGCATTTCCCTTCTCCCTATGTGTATCTTGGCATTAACGCGTTCGGCGGGTTCGTGGGCGCCGGCTTCAACCTCGCGCTCTTCAACTTGCTGCTTGACGTGACCCCTGCCGCCGGGCGGCCCGCTTACGTGGCCACGTACAACATGGGACTGGGTCTGTCCGGTTTCCTGTGGCCGTTCCTAGGGGTGTTCATGTACGAGCGCTTGGGTATGACTGTCGCCCTCGACTGGTGCGCCGTCCTGCGGGCTGCGGGAATGATAGCGGCCACGCTATTGCTGCTGCGTGGCCGTTCAAGACAGAAGCTACCATCTGAGGTTGCTCAGAGATCTTAGCCCGCGGACCCTAGCCCGAAAGGGTCAGGCCGGCTCTACTTATCTACTTCTTGGAGAACACCCCGGATAAGGCCCTGCTGATGGAGTCCCACAGGACCCTGAAGATGTTTCCCTTGGGGACGTCATTCTTGGCGACCAGGTCCGCCCGGCCGACTTCTTGCCCGGCGGCGGTGAATATGACCTCACCGACCTTGGAGCCTGCCCGGATCGGCGCCTCCAGATCGGTCCGGAGATTGACGGTGGTCGTGAGCTGGTCTTCCAACCCTTTCTCTACTGTCGCCCCAAGCCCCTGAGGTGTGATCGCGTCCACAACCTTGCCTTTGCCCTTCCATACTCGCACCTTGCCCAGGGCCGCGCCTTCCTCGTGCGTCGCCACGTAGGTGTAGTTGCGGTACGCCCAGTCAAGGAGCGAAATAACGATCTGGCTGCGCACCCTCTCACCATCATCGATGGACATACCTTTGGCTGAACCCATTACTATCGCTACAACATGGAATCCCGAGCGTTCTACCAGCGCTATCATGTTGAACCCGGCGCGGGTGGTGAAGCCGGTCTTTAGGCCGTAAGTACCCGGGTACGTCCAGAGCAAGCGGTTGCGGTTGAACTGTGGGTTCTTCGTGGACTCGCCCGGAGCTGTGTAGGCGAACTCCTTCATGGAGTGGAACTGGATTGTCTCCGGGTAGAGCGTGAGATAGGCCCGGGCGAGGGTAAGCAAATCCCTGGCCGTAGTCTTGTTGTCGTCGGAGAGACCGTGGGGGTCCACGAAGTGCGTGTTGGTCATGCCCAGTTCCCGGGCTTTGGCGTTCATGCGTTCCACGAAGGAGGTAACGTTTCCCGCCACATGTTCCGCCACAGCCACGCAGGCGTCGTTGCCCGACATCACGGTGATTCCCTTGACCAGGTCTTCTAGCTTGACCTGGGTTCCCACGAGTATGTACATCTTGGAGCCTTCAGTGGACCAGGCCAGCTCCGAAACGTCAACCATGTCGTCCATGGAGACGTTGCCGGCTGTGATCTCGTCGAACAGCACGAACATCGTCATAATCTTGGTCAGGCTGGCCGGTATGTGGGCCAGGTCGGCGTCCTTTTCGTAGAGGACGCTGCCCGTCTTGAAGTCGGCCAGCAGCACGTTGTCTGCCTTGACTTCCGGCGGCGCCTCGGCGGCAAACGCTATGGTTGTGCCCAAGAGGGGGGCAAGTGCGAAGTAAGCGGCGAACAGGGCACAAAGGGTGGCCTTGAGCGTGGGGCCGAGAGCGGGACGTCGGGACATTGGCATTGACCTCCGGTATTTGGTATACAGGGCATGAAAGGGTGATCCGCTACGTACCTAGTTTCGGCGTGTTTGTGCGGGTTTTCCTGCTCCTATTCTGCGGAAAGCCGCAGCGATTCACGCATACTTTCCTTACGGAGAAATGGACTGTGCGTTCCAGTTTGCCCCGAGGTTCTGGGCGGGCTTCCGGTTCCCCGTCTGCCTGCCGAGATAACCGGCGGCACTGGAGCCGACGTGCTGGCCGGCACTGCCCGGGTCGTGAACTCCGCAGGCGAAGACGTCACATCCCAGTTCGTAGACGGGGCCAGGAGAGCCCTGTTCATTGGCCTACAGACAGGTTGCTCGGCTGCAATCTTGAAAGCACGCAGTCCTTCCTGCGGCTCTGGCTGCATCTACGACGGGACGTTCTCCCACACACGGGTCGCGGGTGACGGGGTCTTTGCCGCGATGCTGAGGCGGCACGGCTTTAACGTGTTTACAGAAGAGGAGATATCCGACGCCATTCACTCTGCATGACACCGGCACCTAAACGATAGGAGCAGCGTACTATCGGACATGGAACCAATTGGCAGCCCTGGAGCCTACAATACTGGTGAGACCGCTGTGTCCGTAGGAAGCTTTTGTCCGGAGGGTTGGACATGAAAGGTGCGCGGACGGTCCTAATCATCGGGTTGATCTCGGTCCTTGCCTCTTACGTGCTGGGATGGTACGCAGCCGGTGGGCCAAACACCCGCCTCGCACTAGATGACCCAAGAGTTAAAGCCTGTTTCGATTACATTATCCTGTTCAGCAGTCAAGGCGCGCTCGCCCAAGGCACTGTCGAAAGGGCGTGGCTTAGCAGCGATAGCCGTGGCTATCGGGTGAACCTCGTCATTGAACTCAACGGCTATCCCTGGCTGGCGACCGTCACCTTCTCCGATGACGGGTTTCCCCTGGATCTTTCAGTCAAGCTGTCAGGAGGTTTCCCAGTGTTCCTCCAGCGTTTTGGGCTGGCCATGCTTGCGCTGTGGCTTATCGCTGGGCAGATTCTTCCCCGGTTGTTCCTACCTAAGTGTCCGGACTGCCAAGGGAGCCTGTGGCGGCCAGCCTACCTTGAGACTGTTGAGGGTTACGTCTACCCCGGAGGGTTCGATGACGGAGGCGACTCGCTCCCTCCCATCCTGCGGATCGATCACGTGTGCCCGGACTGTGGATACCGGCGTGTTACCTACCGCGCAGCCCCGGAGTATCGCGTGGGCAAGGTCTTCCGGTCCGTTATGACAAGCCGCCCGATCTCCATAAACAACGAAGAGTTCGCGCAATCCGTCCTGGACAAGTGGTGGGAGACCAATCCCAAGGAAGCCAGGTTCCACACACAGGATGAATGGAAGGCATTCTACGAGGAACTCAGGGCCCCAGAGCACGAGGAAAGGTCCAAGAAATAGAGATGGTGCGGAAGGAGGGATTTGAACCCTCACAGGCGTTCGCCTACGGCGCCCTGAACACCGCGTGTCTGCCGTTCCACCACTTCCGCACTGCAAGGGATAGTCTAGCACACAGGGATTTCGGTGACAACACCGTTCGCAAACCCGGATACCCCGCCATGCCGTGAATCGCGAAAGTATTGAACCTGCCCTAGGCAGGTGGGTGCCTTCCCTGAACTTCTGTGTTTCCGCCGGCCTGACGGGGGCGGCATACACTTCGTCCACGGAGTTCAGGCTCCCGTTATCACGGTGTTGGCTCAATCTCACCGTGATCCACGCACACAGCAGGGCTGCATCCGTCCGGAGGGCCGAGACCTTCCGGCACGATCATCTTATCATTGCGAAACGAGAAGTAGCAATATCCGGCTTGTGGGTGAACCAGCAAATATCTGGCAACGGAGGACTCCGCACCGTCGCCGGCGCGGGCGCGCACTGAAAGAGCGGAGGCTGCCCAAACGACCTATTGCATGCTCTTGCTGATTAGCTTACCATCATTCTGTTGCAGCAGAATCAAGGCGCCTGCCGTTCTCTGAGCGCCGGAGCCCGTTTCGCCGTGGAGGTATCAGCGTGAGAGGTCTGAGATCCCTGGTTATGACGGCCCTTATGTCCGCCCTGTCCGTTATCTTGACGCGGTTCGCATCCATCAGGATCTCGATCGGCGCCGTTGAGGGCATCAGGCTCGGAGTCGGCTCACTTCCCTACATCCTCACCGGGATTGTCCTGGGGCCCGGGTACGGGGCAACCGCCGGCGCCATATCTGACTTGGCTGGCTTCTTCTTGAGTCCAATTGGAGGATACATGCCTCACTTCACGGTTACGGCAGCTCTCACAGGCGCGATCCCGGGAGCCGTATTCAGGCTGCTCCAGCCAGGTTCGCGCAACACCGCGAAGGTCCTTCCGTTGTTCTGCGGGATCGGAGCCTCGACAGTTCTGGTCTCATGGGGTCTTACTCCCTACTTCCTGCACACGCTGTTTGGCCTGGACCTGCGAGTGGTCATGGTCCCGAGGATCGCCGCGGGCATCATCGAGCTTCCGGTGTACGTCTTTATCGTGAAAGCCGTGTACGACAGGACGAGATCGATGCTGAGAGACCTCTAGACGTAGCCCGGCTAGAACAGCGACAGCTGGTCGCCGTCAGGAATCCCGTCAAACACTCCCTGTGCCTTCAGAGCTTCGCAGACCTTTTTCCCGAGCCTGGTCCTGCGCCTGAAGTCATCCACCGATGAGAACTCGCCTTCTGCCCTGGCTGCCGCTATAGCTTGAGCTGCCTGGCCGCCGACCCCGGGGATAGCGACGAAGGGCGGGATGAGTTTGCCATCGTGGACGACATACTTGCGTGCGTCGGACAGGTACAGTGAGGGCTTGCCAAAGACCACGCCGCGGTGGGCCATCTCAATGGCCACCTCGAGTACAGCGGCCACGTCCTGTTCTTTAGCTGTGGCGTTGGGAGTGGCGCCTACCTTGTCGATGTACTCCTTCCACCCATCCTCGCCGAGGTACATCACGTCGGTCGTGAGCGACGACCCGTGGAAGGTGAAGTAGGCAGCCGCGAAGGCGAGTGGGTAGTGAACCTTGAAGTACGCGACTCTGAACGCCGTAGTAACATACGCGGCAGCGTGGGCCTTCGGGAACAGATAGGTGATCTTGCGGCACGAGTTGATATACCAGTCCGGAACCGAATGCGCCTGCATCGCGGCTATGTCTTCATCGGACAGAGGCTTGCCCTTCCTTACCTTCTCGGCGATGCCGAACGCCTGGGCCGAATCCATCCCGAGTTTCATGAGCCCGAGGAAAATGTCCTCGCGGGTGGCGATAACCTGGTCGAGGGTCGCTATGCCGTTCTTGATTATGTCTCGCGCGTTGTTCGCCCACACGTCGGTGCCGTGAGAGAGGCCTGAGATCCTGACCAGGTCGGCGAAGCACGCCGGTCGGGTCTCGACCAGCATGTTGCGAACGAACCGCGTACCGAACTCGGGCACGCCGACCGCGTCCTCAGGTGTTTTGCCAGAGAACAGACTCATGGTCTCAGGGTCATCCATGGGGACGGTCAGGGGGTCGACGCCCGTCAGCTCGTGCAGCATCTTGAGGACCGTCGGGTCGTCGTGCCCCAGGATGTCCACCTTCACCAGGTGGCCTGAAAGTGAGTCATAGTCGAAGTGTGTGGTCATCGCGCCCTTTTCGCGATCGTCGGCCGGGAACTGGAGCGGAGTGAAGTCCAGTACGTCCATGCCGGCCGGGATGACCATCACGCCGCCGGGGTGCTGCCCTGTGGTCCGCTTTACCCCCTCGATCCCGGTCGAAAGCCTGACTTCTTCCGCCCGCTTTAGCGTCTTGCCCTGGTCCTCAGCGAAGTGCTTCACGAAGCCGAAAGCGGTCTTCCTGGCGATTGTGCCAATGGTCCCCGCGCGGAAGACATTCGCCTCACCCAGGAGTTCCGAGGCGAACTTAAACATCTCGCCCTGCTCTTCCCCCGAGAAGTTGAGGTCGATGTCGGGTACCTTTTCTCCGTGAAAGCCCATGAAGGTCTCGAAAGGTATGTCCTGCCCGTCGCGAGTAAGTTCCCGCCCACAGTTGGGACAGGCCTTGCGCGGCAGGTCAAAGCCGGATCCGTAGTTGCCCGGCACGTCGAACTCGGAGTAGTAGCATTGAGGGCACACGTAATGCGGCGGCAAGGGGTTGACCTCTGTGACGCCCGTGCAGGTTGCCACCAGAGAGGAACCGACTGATCCCCGTGAGCCGACCAGATAGCCGTCGGCGATGGACTTCTCCACCATCCGGATGGCGATGAGGTACAGGGATGAGAACCCGTGATCCACAATGGCTGTCAGTTCTTTGTCCAGCCGTGCCCGGACCACCTTCGGAAGCTCCGGACCATACATCCTGGCCGCGCCTTCCTCGGTCAGCCTCTTCAGAGTCTCATCCGCGTCGGGAAGCGTCGGGAAGTAGGAGCCTTCCGGTACCGGTCGAAGGTCCTCTATGGAATCAGCGATGGCCACGGTGTTGTCGACAACCACTTCCTGCGCGGCGTCAGCCCCCAGGTAATGTGCCGTTTCGAGGAGCAGCTCCGTAGTGGTCCTGTAATACACCGGCGCGGTCTGCTCTCCCCCGTCCGCCATTCCTTTTCCGGTGAGGAGGATGGTCCGGTATATCTCGTCTTCCGGGTCAAGGTAGTGGACGTCGCACGTCATGACGCACGGCTTTCCCAACTGCTTGGCCAGGTTGTAGATGCGCTTGTTTATGGCGGCCAGCGTCTCTCTGTCCGGCACTCTTCCCTCGTCGATCAGGAATCCGTTGTTGTCTAGGGGCTGGATCTCCAGGTAGTCGTAGAAGGACGCGATCTCTCGAAGCTCGTCCTCAGGCTTTTCGTCCAACACGGCGCGGTAGACCTCTCCGGCCTCGCAAGCTGATCCCACGAGGATTCCCTCCCGCTTGGCCTGGAGGAGCCCTCTGGGTATCCTCGGGGTTCGGTAGAAGTGCCTAAGATGCGCCTCCGTTACGATTTCGTACAGGTTGCGAAGACCCTTTTGGTTCCTGGCCAACAGGACGATGTGCCTTGGATGCCCTTTCGGGTCCGCATCCTCAACCAGATAGCCCTCGACGCCGTAGATGATCTTGACGCCGTGCTTCTTACCCAATCCGTAAGCCTCTGGGAAGGACTGCACAACCCCGTGATCCGTGATGGCAATGGCCGGGTGGCCCCAATCCTTGGCTCGCTTCACCGCTTTGCGGACCTCCAGGACCGAGTCCATCTGGCTCATCTTGGTGTGCAGGTGGAGCTCCACCCGCTTCTTGGGGGCGGAGTCCTTTCTGAACTCCGGGTTGCAGATGCATATGTCCTTCGGCGTCACCACCAGGACGGGTTCGGAGTCAAACCGGTCAATTGTCGCTCGTCCCCTGGTGAGGATGAAAATCCCCGGTGTTAGTTCTTCCAACTTGGATTCGGCGGAACTGACTCGTATCCGGATCGAATCGGTGCGATCGGTGGCGATGATAGTGCCGTCGAACAAGCCCGCAAGGTTCTGCCGCCACGTCACCTCGACGATCTCGCCCCAGACCGTTACCCTCTGTTTCTCTCCTCCGGTGAACTGCGACATCGGCGTAGCGTCGCTTCTCTCGATGCTCCCGCCGTTGGAAAAAGCCGGGGCGCCAGGCTTTCGCCGCGTGCTCCCGTTCCCACTGTGGCCGCTTGAGCCGTTTGCCGTTTTGGGGGCCGGGGTCTTGAAGGACTTGTCGAGTTCGGGAGGTATGGCCCACTTGACTTGGTCGAGCTCGTCGACCTTCTTCCTGATCTCCTGTCCGGCCATTGCAAGCATGACGTCGAACTCGTCCCTGGTCACGCTGCGCGCCGCTTTGGCGAACCCGGCCGTGTCGAAGACGTCGAGCGTCACAAGCCAGCCGTTAACAGCGCTGTCCACAGCTATGGACCTTATGGACAAGAGCTCGAGGACCTCGGAGCCCGGCTTGTCTATTGGCGGTATAAGGTCTGTAAGCCTACGGATGCTTCTAGGTTCAACGGTTATTACCGACACTGGAGCTCCTCCGGTATCTGTCAGCTTCTTCCTCCACCAGTCGCATAAGCGACTCCACTATCTCTTCCTGTCCCACCCTGCCCAATACCTTCCCGCGGGAGAAAAGGATTCCACCGTCGCGACCGCACGCGATCCCAACGTCGGCCTCTCTCGCTTCACCCGGGCCGTTCACCGGACATCCCATGACCGCGACTGTGATCGGGACGTCAATCCTAAGGAGCCGTCTTTGGACCTCCTCCGCGATGGGGATGAGATTGACCAGAGTACGGCCGCAGGTGGGACAGGACACCAGCTCGGGGCCGAAGCGCCGCACGCCTGCAGCCTGCAGGATCTCTCTTGCGGCCAAGACCTCCGGAACCGGATCCCCCGTCAGCGATACCCGCACTGTGTCCCCAAGCCCCAGGGCGAGGAGCGCCGATATGCCTGCTGCCGACTTGATCACGCCCGCGTTGCCGGGACCTGCCTCGGTGATCCCGATATGGAAGGGCAAGTCGGTCTTCTCGGCCATTAGAGAGTAAGCTTTCACGGTGTCCTGGACGCTCGACGATTTCAGGGAGATCACTATGTCGCTGAAGCCATGGGAGCACAAGAGATCTAGGGATCTGACCGCGCTCTCGACCAGCGCTTCAGGAGTCGGGCCACCGTGCTTTTCCAGAAGGTCCTTCTCAACTGAGCCTCCGTTCACACCGACCCTCATCGCGGTCCCTCGCTCCTTGGCCGCGGCCGCCACTGCGAGAAGCTTGTCCGGGGTTCCGAGGTTTCCGGGGTTGACCCTGACCTTGGCCGCGCCGGCTTCGATGGATGCGATGGCCAGCCTATAGTCGAAGTGGATGTCGGCCACAATGGGGCAGCGCGCGCCCTTCACGATCTTGGCCAGTGCCTGGACGGCTTCCATGTCCAGCACCGCGACGCGGACCAGGTCCGCTCCTGCTTCCACGGCCCTGTTGACCTGGTCGATAGTGGCCGCAGGATTCCTCGTGTCGGTCTTTGTCATGGTCTGAATGGAGATCGGCGCTCCGCCGCCGATAATCACGGAACCGCAGCGAACCTGCCTGGTGTCGCGCCTCTTGAAGGGTTCGTTCATCTTATCAGCCTCAGGATGTCTTTGTAGGTGATAACCACAAACAGCGCCATGAGCAGGAAGAAGCCTACAAAGTGGATGAAACTCTCTTTGTCGGGGTCGATGGGTTTTCCGGTGATGGCCTCCGCTCCGGCGAAGATGAGCCTGCTTCCGTCGAGAGCCGGAACCGGGAGCAGGTTGAACAGCCCCAGGTTCGCCGAGAGGGCACCGAGCAGGTACAAGAGCTCTCCGGCACCGGTCTGCGCCGCTTCACCGAGTATCTGTGTGATCCCGATGGGGCCCGTTACCTCGGGCGCGATCTTGCCCACGATCATGCCAATTATGCCCTGTATCCAGCTTACGCTGACGATCACAGTCTCCTTTAACCCCTGGTACAGTCCCTGGATCGGGCCTAGCTTCGTCACGACAAACGACGGCCTCACGCCAATGACCCCGACGCCGCTTACGTCGATGGGAGTAACGTTGAACGTAATGTCTTCATCTCCCCTGCGTATGACGATCTCGGTGGGCTGGGCGGCCCTGGGCTGGATCGCCGCGGTCATCTCCTCCCACGTAGCAGTAGGTTTGCCGGCCACAGACAGGATCACGTCTCCTGTCTGGATGCCCACGCTCGCGGCCGGGTAGCCGGGCATGACTTCGGAGATCGCGTTTGTCGGCCTGTTGATGCCCACAAACGAGAACACCGCCATGAACGCTATAGAGGCGATCAGAAGGTTTGCGATCGGACCGGCTGCCACGACCATGGCCTTGCGTCCGGGCGACTGAGTGCTGATTAGGCGTTCACGCGGCACCTGTACGTCTTCTTCCCGGTCCTTGCCTTCTTCTCCGGCGAACCGGTTGTAGCCACCTATAGGGATGAGACGCAGGCTGTACTTCGTCTCTCTTCCCTGCTTCGAGAAGATGACAGGTCCCATACCTAT
>CAZRRG010000056.1:12368-14915 GCA_964602455.1 uncultured Eubacteriales bacterium
GTGTATATAGATGCCGGCCGCGCGGCCTGCAAGGAAGTGCCCAAGCTCATGGAACGTCACCAGGACGCCGAGCAGTACGACCGCTAGTAGTACCTGCAAGTGTTCATCGTCTCCTCACGAGAGGATCTCGCGGACCGTGGAAAGAGCCCAGAGCCGCGTCTCCTCCAAGACTTCAACGCTGTCGACCTCCCGGGGCCTGCATCTCTCCAACACCTGGCCCAGGGTCTTCTGGATATCGAGAAAGCCGATCTTCCCTGACAGGAAGAGGTTCACCAGCTCCTCGTCAGCAACCGAAAGGGCGCACGGAGCCGTGCCGCCCATCTCCTGGGCCTGGAATCCGAGTCCAAGGCACGGGAACCTGTCCAGATCAGGCTCCTCGAAAGTGAGAGCGCCTACGTAGGGAAACAGCGGCGGCACCACCGGCACACGCTTTGGATACGTGATGGCGTAAGCGATAGCGCCTCGCATATCCGGCCTCGACATCTGCGCCTTCACCGAACCGTCCCTGAAGGCGACCATCGAATGTACTATGCTCTGCCGGTGCACCACTACCCGTATCTTACTCGTTGGGATGGCGAAGAGATGATGGGCCTCCATCACCTCAAGCGCCTTGTTGAACAAAGTGGCTGAGTCAACAGTCACCTTGGGACCCATCTTCCACGTAGGGTGGTTCAGGACTACTGACGGTGTGACCGAAGCCATCTGTTCCCGTGTTAAGTCCCGAAGAGCGCCTCCGGAAGCTGTGAGCACGATCTCGGAGACGTTCTCCCGGGGCTCGCCCAGTAGGCACTGGAAAATGGCGGAGTGCTCCGAGTCCACCGGGATCACGCGGTCACCCGTCGAAAGGTGGCCGCTCAAGAGGTCGCCCGCGCACGCCAATGCTTCCTTTCCCGCGAACGCCACACGTTTCCCGGCTTCGAGTGAAGCCATAAGAGGTCTGATGCCCCGGAAGCCCGGCACCGAGTGCACGATGACATCCGCGTCGGGCAGTGCCGCAAGCTTAGATGCCGCTTCCTCGCCGGCCAACACAGTGAGGTGGGGCAAGCCAAAGGAAGCCTTTTCGCGCTCCGCGGCTGCGGCGGCCCCAACGTCCTCCAGCGCAACGACCGAAGCCCCAGTCTCCTTGGCTTGCTCCAGGACCTGCTTCCATCCCGCGCGTGCGGCAAGCCCGACAACCCGGACGCCTGGTATCGCGCGGGCTACGTCCAGCGTCTGAGTCCCGATGGACCCTGTCGAACCCAGGACGCAAATGGCGATCAAGCGGCACCACCCTCGTGAGGGATGACGCCCGACGCCCACAAAGTCTTGAGGAGTATGGCTGTTAGGGGGCCATATATGACGCCGGGAGCGCCGAAGAGCTTGACGCCGGCGTACAGGGAGAAGAGGGCCACAAGCGGATGGAGTCCCATCTCACGGCCCACGATCTGGGTCTGGATGACCTGCCTTAGCAAAGACACTATTCCGTAGAGGGCCAGCAGCCCCAAGCCCTGGGACACTGTCCCCCAGATCAACTGGTAGCCGATCCAGGGAAGGTACACCAGCCCCGGTCCCACAATGGGTAAGAGGTCCAGCAGCGCGAGGAGCATGCCCAACGCGACCGCGTAACGCGAGCCCAGCAGCGTGAGGCCGAGGATGTTGATCGCCATGGTTACCAGGATCAGGACGGTCTGGGCCCTCACAAAGCCCGCTATCCCTCCCAGCATGTCCATCTCGACGTTCTTGAAGTGGGCGAACGCGCCTGCCGGTAGTAGGCTGCGCAAGAACGCTCCGATCGCCGCCCTGTCCTTCATCACGAAGAACGTGGCTAGGAACGTGAACACCGTATTGATGGTGAACGACGGCACCGTGCGGACGACCCCGCCCGCGCCGCTCACAAGGGCTGATAGAAGGCTATATAGGCGGTTCCACTGGTCCTGCGCGGCCCTCGCCAGGGGTTCGGGCAGCTGCTCCGATATGTCGCCCACGACTCTTAGGATCTCGGCTATAACCCGGTTGAACTCGCCGTAGTATTGAGGCAGGTAACCGTAAAGCTCCGTGACTTCGGCCGCTATTCTCGTGAGGGTCCACGAGGCCAGAAACAGCGCGGCCCCGACCATGACGAGGACCAGAATGGCAGCCGCCCCTCCCCTGCTCAGGTGCAGGCGAGAGGTCATAAACCTCAGCGCAGGCTCGAGTATGAACGCCAGGAAGACGCCTATCACGAACGGCAGGACAAATGGAAGCAGAAACTTTATGAGGAGGTAGATCGCCGCAAGCAGAAAGACGAGGTAGCCCACGGTCCTTGTCGTCATTCTAAGGCCACCCCCCGTACTTTCCGCTCTAGAACCTGTATCGGATCCTCTCTTACTGTATTCACGGGAACAGCGTGCTATAGAGCGTCTTGAGCAGCAGGCCGCCGGCGCCGGTGAACAGCAGGCTGTCGAACCGGTCCAGCACACCGCCGTGACCCGGCAAGAACTTTCCCGAGTCCTTCAGGTTTCCGAACCTCTTTAGAGACGATTCAACCAGGTCTCCCAGTTCCCCTATCACACCCAAGAAAGCGCCGCC
>CAZRRG010000057.1:0-14144 GCA_964602455.1 uncultured Eubacteriales bacterium
GAGTTGGAGGGCATGAGCTGCGCCAGTTGCGCTCAGGCGATCGAGAACGCTCTCAAGAAGGCTGACGGGGTAAGCAGCGCAACCGTCAACTTTGCCGCAGAGAAAGCCTACATCGAGTACGATCCCGGGAAGACTGACAGGCACAAGTTGGCCGAGGTGGTCCGCAACACGGGATACGACGTGAAGGAAGAGCGCCGTAAGGCTACCCTCAGCATCGGCGGCATGACCTGCGCCGCCTGCGCGTCTGCGGTGGAAAAAGCCCTCAAGAAGGCTCAAGGCATCTACTCGGCAAGCGTGAACATCGCTACCGAAAAGGCCGTCGTCGAATTCGACCCTACCCTGGTTGACCGCGAGAAACTCGAAAAGATCATCCACGACGCGGGTTACGACTTGGAGGGCATGGAGAGCGATGAGGCACCGGGCGCCCTCACCGGTGCGGCGGCAGGAGCTGCCGTAGGAGCTGCCGCTGGAGGCCCGGTTGGAGCCGCGGCGGGGGCGGCAGCGGGCAGCGCCATTGGCGCCGCAGCTGCTCCGGAAGTAGACGAGGACGAGCGAAAGGTCCGCGCCGCCCGCTCCCGCATGTGGGGCGCGTGGGTGTTCACACTGCCCATCATCCTCTGGATGATCCCCGAGATGTTCTTCGGGATGGCTTGGCCCAACATGATGGTCATGCATACCGGCATGATCTTGCTGGCGATCCCTCCGCTGTTCGTGTTCGGGCGCCGCACGTTCAACACCGCTTACAGGGCGGTGAGCCATGGCAGCGCCAACATGGACGTCCTCATTGCCATGGGCACCGGCGTCGCCTTCATCACGGGGCCGGTCAGTTACTTCGCCCCCATAGCAAACTACGCGGGCGTATCCGCCATGATCATGGCCTTCCACCTTACAGGAAGGTACATCGAGGAGACGGCAAAGGGCCGCGCATCCCAGGCAATCCGCAAACTCATCCAGTTAGGGGCCAAGACAGCCCGGGTGCTTGTAGGCGATGAGGAGCGAGAGGTTCCGATCGAGGAGCTGAAGCCTGGTGACGTGATGGTCATCCGTCCTGGTGAGAAGATCCCTACAGACGGCGAAGTCATCGAAGGTCGCACCAGCGTGGATGAGTCCATGGCGACCGGGGAATCCATGCCTGTCACCAAAGAGGTAGGCGACCAGGTCATCGGCGCCACGGTGAACCAGAACGGCCTCATCAAGGTAAGGGCCACCAAGGTCGGCAGGGACACGTTCCTCGCTCAGGTCATCAAGATGGTGGAGGAGGCGCAAGGGACAAAGGTTCCGATCCAGGCGTTTGCCGATAAGATCACCTCTGTCTTTGTGCCCACAGTGCTTGCCATCGCCGTGGGGACACTCCTCCTGTGGCTCCTGGCTCCCAATGCCATGCAGGGCCTCATCTCGGCGGCGTCCGCGTATCTGCCGTGGGTTGACCCAACTCTAGGAACTGTAACCCTTGCCCTGTCGGCCACTATCGCAGTCCTGGTTATCGCGTGTCCGTGCGCCCTGGGGCTGGCCACGCCGACAGCGCTCATGGTGGGCAGCGGGATGGGGGCGGAGAACGGCGTGCTCGTGAGGCACGGCGCCGCAATCCAGACCATGAGGGACGTTAAGGTCGTGGTCTTCGACAAGACGGGGACAATCACCAAAGGAAAACCTGAGGTGACGGATGTTGTGCCTCTGGGCGGCTTCACGGAAGACCGGGTCCTCGTGCTTGCGGCATCGGTTGAAGCCGGGTCCGAGCATCCCCTGGGAGCGGCAATTGTCCAGGGGGCTAAGGAGAAAGGGCTCTCGCTGCAGCGCATCACGGACTTCGAGGCCATACCTGGTAAGGGGGTCAGAGCGACGTCCGAGGGCAAGAGAGTCCTGGTCGGCAGCCGGAAGCTCATGAGCGAGGCCGGCATCGCCCAAGCGGATCTGGATGCCCTCGAAGGCGAGCTGAGGCGCCTGGAGGAGGAAGCTAAGACCGCAGTTATCGTCGCAGAGGACGGCAAGGCAGCGGGCATCGTAGCCGTGGCCGATCCTTTGAAGGAGGACTCTGTCGCAGCCATAAGGGAGCTTCGCGACCTCGGTCTGGATACCGCCATGATTACCGGAGACAACCGGCGGACCGCCGACGCGATCGCGGCCAAGGTTGGCATCACCCACGTCCTTGCCGAGGTCCTTCCCGGCGGAAAGGCGGAGGAGATCCAGAAGCTGCAGAGCAGCCTCGGACTTGTCGCCATGGTCGGGGACGGGATCAATGACGCGCCTGCCCTCACCCAGGCTGACGTCGGTATCGCGATCGGGACCGGTACCGACATCGCCATCGAGTCGTCGGACGTGACCCTGGTGCGCGGCGATCTGTCGGGTGTTGTTACAGCCGTGAAGCTTTCCAGGGCGACCTTCAGGAAGATAAGGCAGAACCTGTTCTGGGCGTTCTTCTACAACCTGGTGATGATCCCCCTGGCCATACTGGGGCTGTTGCACCCGGTCATGGCAGAGATCGCGATGGCGACCAGCTCGATTAGCGTTGTGACCAACGCAAACCTGCTCCGTCGCGTCAACGTGAGGCCTGACTTGAGGAAAGCTTAAGGCCAGTTTAAGGTGAAAACGTCTGTGCCAAGGCGCGCAATATGCGATGCTATCGGTAGAGATATCCGGCGTTCTTCTTGTGAGGTGAGGGCACCGTGCAACTGGATAGCCTAAGGCAAAGCTACGATAAGGCTCTTTCCAGTCTGGCATCGCTTTTGGGTCTTGAGTACCGTGAAGTCCAGAGTTTTGTCGGCGACCTTGGCGACGCTTGGGGCGCCCGAAGGATGAAGGAACTGTTCAAGGATCCCGCGGTACAGGAGCAGCTTGACATAATCCTAAAGATATCCGAGGAGTACCGCTGTTTGGTCGGGTTGCCGACCGAAGCTGCTTGCATGTAGACGCAGGGTAGGACTGTTCGCTTCCGCAATATAGGGTTTTGCGGGCTGATACTAGAACTATGGGGCCGGGCGTCCAGTGAGACGACCCGGCCCTTTCATCTGCGTAACGGAACCTGATGGTTCCGGCCATCGTCCTAGTAGTGAAGTAAACGCGACATTTCCAGGACTTTTGTCCGAAGGGAGTTGCTGATGTTGATGAGTAGGAGTATTGGGCGACTTGTGGCGGCTGCGATTGCGACTGTCATGCTGACCGCCGCAATGGCCGCATTGCCGGCCGGCCTTGCCCTGGCCGCAGAGCCCGAGTACACGTACTTCACGGTCTACTTCCCGCTTTACACCAAACTGGGGTCCTTCGTGTACCCGGTGAGGCATCTTGTCCCCAAGACTGACGCGCCGGAAAAGGCCGCGATGGAAGCCTTGATAGCCGGATACCCGGGCGGTCCATTCCTGCCCCTTCCCGCGGCTACCCAGGTGCTGGACGTCACCACTGAGGGTGGGCTGGCCACAGTGGACTTCAGTTCCGAGATCATGAACGCCAATGTGGGTTCGGGCGGCGAGGCAGCGATCCTATCCGCAATAGTGGCCACGCTGGGACAATTCCCGGGTGTCACCGACGTGCAGATCCTGGTCAACGGAGAGAAGATGGACTCTCTAGCCGGACATGTCGATATCACCGAGCCCCTCTCCACTCAGGGTGTCTACGGTAGCGTGTTCCAGGTGTTGGACGATGTTTACCAGCACTGGTCCGGCGGAGCAGTTGGTATCCTCATGGTTCTTGACGTGCTTGACGGATACCCCGACGGCACCTACAAGCCCGACAACAAGGTTACAAGGGCCGAGTTTATCAAGATGCTCGTTGAGGGTTTGAGATTGCCCTACGCCTCGGGTGAAGCCGTTCCGTTCGCCGATGTTACGGGCAAATGGCATGAGGATTATGTTCGCAGAGCCTTGGCTTCGGGCCTCATTAAGGAAGCGGACTACGGTCAGAACCTGAAGCCGGACGAGGTCATTCCTCGTGAAGAAATGGCCGCTCTCCTGGTGGCAGCTTCGGAAGCCTACCTGGAGCAGCATCCGGAAGTGGACTACCAGGAGGTCAGCCCGTCGCCTGTCTTCACCGATCTGAACACCGCCACCGAGAAGTACAGATCGGCCATCCAGGAGAGCGCTAACCTCGGGTTCCTGGCCGGTTTCCCCGATGGGACCTACCGTCCCATGGAAGGGTTGAGCAGGGGAGAAGCCGCAACAGTGATCGCCCGTGTGCTTGGCGTTGCTGAGACCGGCGACCCCGTCTACAGGCACGTGATCCGCATGGATCCCCTTCAGGGAGCAAAGTGGGACGGAGGCAGCCTCTACGCCCTCGGCGCAGCCTCAGCCTTCGAGGCGAACGTTAACTGGAGAATCGCGAGCGCGGAAGGCGACATCCTCTTCAGCTACGTGACCACGAGCGAGGGTATGGGTTGGGGACTCTGGGGCCTCTACGTCGACGCGGCGCTCTTCGCCGATCAGTCTCCTACCACGCTTGAGTTCCTGCTCGTAAGCATGGAGGACGGCCACGAGTACAGCAAAGTGACGTATCCCTTGGTAGAGCAGTAACCGCATAGAGGGTTTCAATCAGGCGGCTGTGGAATTCTCCCGCCACGACGCGAAGGCTGTTGCGGTCTCGCCGCAACGCCGGAAGGTCGTGGCGGGTTCTGCTTTATCCGGGAGGTGCTCAAGATGATCGTGGTAACCGGAGCCCCTGGACACATAGGTAACAACCTGGTACGGCAGTTGGTGCGAAAAGGGCAGCGGGTGCGCTGCATGGTCTTGCGGGGAGAGAGCCTGAAGCCGCTTCACGGTCTAGACGTTGAGATAGTCGAGGGTGACGTACGGGACCCTGCATCTTTGGATGCGGCGTTCTCCGGCGCAACAGTTGTGTATCACCTGGCCTCGGTCATAAGCCTGATCCCGGGACACAATGACCTGCTCGAACAGGTAAACGTACGGGGAGCGCGCAACGTCGCCGAGGCATGCTTGAGGCGCGGGGTTAGACGCCTTGTGTACACCAGCTCCATCCACGCTCTGGTAGAACCTCCTCACGGAACGCCTATCGATGAATCGGCGCCCATAGACCCCAGCCGCGCACCGTTAGCCTACAGCAAGTCCAAGGCCAAGGGTACGCTGGAGGTCTTGGACGTGGCATCGAAGGGACTGGATGTGGTGCTCATCTTCCCGACCGGAGTCATCGGCCCCCACGATTACAAACCTGGAGAGGTCGGCCAGATGATCCTGGACTACAGGCGGGGAAGACTGCCCGTTCGCCTGGCGGGAGGATATGACTTCGTGGATGTCCGGGATGTGGCCGCAGGGCACATCCTTGCCAGCGAGAAGGCCCCACCGGGCGAAAAGTACATATTGCACGGTGAGTGGATCTCGGTTGACGACGTTATGCTGGAACTTTCCTTGGCGACCGGGGTGCCGGTGCCAAGGTTCCGCCTGCCTTCAGGTCTAGCGCGCGCCGCCGCAGCGGCTGTGAGCGCCGTATGCTCTCTCACCGGAACCAGGATGCCGTTCAACACAGATTCATTCGATACGCTTCAGAGCAATTCTCTGATTGTGACCCGCAAGGCTGAAGTGGAGTTGGGGTTCTCCGCGCGGCCTATCAGGCAGTCTTTGAGGGACTCCGTCCAATGGTTCCGGAGTGTAGGGATGCTCAATTGACAACCCTCCGCTCCCGTTAGTACGATGTATGTGGCGAGAAGCCACGAGCGGAGCGCTTGTTTGGGTCGGCGCATCCTCAACTGCCAGCGGAACGGCGGCCGGGATGGCTAGAAGAAACAGAGGCGGTAGGACATCTGTCCTGCCGCCTTATGGTTTGTGATGGCCCTCGCTTGCTACAGTTCTAGCTCAAGGTACCCCCAGGTTCTGGCCCAAGCTGTCCGCTTCATCTCCTCACGCTCACCCATATTGCGCCATCACCTCTCGCTGACGTGCGCTATTCGACAGTCCAGGCCCCCGAAAACACCTCCTCTGCCAGACAGGCGGCGACAAAGAGCGCGCCAATACCTGGGATAATATGGAAACAAGAACGCGCGGGGAGGGAACCGTGTCTTGAACAGGATGTCCTCCTTCATGAAGTCGTTGAAGATCCCCCGATTTCACCTCGACAGAGACCCTTACTACGTGACCGCACTGGGGTTCTTGCTGGCCCGGACGGTCCTCGCAGGGAGTCTTGCGCCCTTCGCGCCGGCCTTCTACGCCGGACTCAGGCGACAGGATAAGCGGCTATCCCTGTACGCAGCGCTGGGATCAGCCGCCGGAGCCGCCACCATGAGGGACTGGGACCTCCTCGCCTACAACGTCCTGGCGTTCATCCTGGTGACCCTGGCAATGAGAGTCGGGCAGGACAGGAAGGCTCCCGGGATACTTGACTCGCTGCTTTCTGGCGGAATAGTCGCGGTTTCCCGCCTCGTGACCGCGGCCGTAAACTCGCCATCGCTGTTCTCCTACATGTCTGCGTTACTGGAGGGGCTGTGCGCTGTAGTCGTCGTGGCCCTCACTCAAATAGCGTTCTCACCCCATAGAGATAAGGGCCCGTCTTTCACGGAAAGGGCTTCTGAAGCGTTGCTTGTCCTGGTCCTCCTGTCATTGGGAGGATTGCAGGGCCTCACAGTGTACGGGGTTGGGGTTTTGGCCGTGGCGGCTATGGGCTGCACGCTGGTGGCGGGATTTGCCGCAGGCCCGGGAGGAGGAGCCATAGCCGGTCTTGCCGCGGGTCTGGTCGTCGCGCTCACAGGGAGCGATAGCGTTGCCATACTCGGCGTCCTCGGATTATCGGGCCTTCTGGCAGGAGTCGGGGGATGGTTCGGCAGGATCGAGTCGGTCCTGGGATACCTCTCGGGCGGGCTCCTGATGTCTGTCTATGCCGAGTCGTCGGGTGACTTAGCCATCCGGCTGACTGAGCAGGTAATTTCCTGTGTCGCCATGCTGCTTCTGACAAAGCGTTCGGAGAAGATGCTATCGGAGCACTTCCCGGTCCTGGCCGCAGGAAAGAACGCGCCCAGACCCAGGCCGGCAATGGATGCGAACTCGGTGAGGACCGCTGCCGTAGCTCATGCTCTGCTTGAGATGGGAGAGATGCTCTCCCAGACATCCTCCGCCTCGACCGCAGCCATTCCCGACACACCCAATGAACCCTTCGACGCGGATCCCCCGGTTGTAAGGCTGATAGCGGAGCGCGTGTGCAGGGATTGTGAGGATAGGTCTTCTTGCTGGGAGGAACGGTTCGGCGAGACGTACGAGGCCTTCACCGATCTTGCGCGCTCTCTGCAAGTAAGCGGTCAGGTGAACTCGGAGGTTGACTCGCGAGTGTCCGACCTCTGCAGGCGCTTTCCCCAGGTCATCGGTGAACTGAACCACATCCGAGAGCTGAGCAGGCTTGAGCGGCGCCTCAGGACGATCGACGAGGAGACGAAGGGTTGCCTGTCGTTTCAGTACCGGTGCTTGGGACAGCTCCTGGCGCCAAGGAATCAGCCACCTCCCGATTCGACGGGCAGGATTCACAAGCAGAGGCTCAAGGTGACATTCAAGGGCGGTTCCACTCCTGCCGAAGGCGCAAACCGTCCGGGAGACATGTGGGTCAAGTACGACATCTCGCCGACGCGCACTTTGGCGGTACTGGTGGATGGAATGGGCAAAGGTGAATTGGCCGCCAAGCAGAGCAAGGAGACCATAGCGATCCTCCGCTCGCTGCTCGACTGCGGGTTGGACTATGACTCGTGCGTGTCGTTCCTCAACTCAGCCCTGTTCCTTTCATGCCGGCCCGACAGCTTCGTGGCCGTCGACTGCCTGCTTATCGACCAGGACACCGAGAGGGCCTACTTCCACAAGCTCGGAGCGCCCCCGTCATTCATCCGTAAGAAGGATGGCACCGTTCTGGTGGTTAGAGGATCACGTCCTCCCGCAGGGGCGTTCAGCGCGCTCCCGTGTTTCGCCACAAGCGAGCCGGTAGCGGCAGGCGATGAGATCTACCTGGTCTCTGATGGGATCTTTAGATCAAGCCCTGTGCCTGCGCGGGCCGAACACCTTCTGATCTCGCGGCTCAGGCGGCTCAAGGAAGGTTCCCTCGACCTATCCGTGAAGACGCTCCTCGGATATGGCCGCAGGGTAGGAGGGGCAGACCCGCCCGACGACGTGACGGTTGTGGCGGCCCGGATCGAGAGGGTCTGATGCGTCCCTTGGGGCTTTCTGGTATCCTACATACGCAGGAGTGATGAAGAGGACGGAAGGGTCTTCTGTAGATCTCGTTAGGCGATTGGCGCTGGAGACAGTGAGGAGGCACCGGATGGTAGCTCCCGGGGACCTGGTGATCGTAGCGGTCTCCGGAGGACCTGATTCAATGTGCCTCCTTGACGTTCTATTTGCTCTTGCCCCTGAACTCGGCATAAGGCTTCACGCGGCGCACCTTAATCATCACATGAGACCTCAGGCTCCCCAAGACGCGGCCATGGTGCGGGACTTTGCCGAGAGTCTTGGGCTAGAGTGCACGGTCGGAGACGCCGATGTGAACGGCCTGGCCAAGGAACGAGGCATCGGAGTCGAAGAGGCCGGCCGAGAGGCCCGTTACTCGTTCCTCCGGGATATGAGAGCACAGCTTGGGGCAAGTAAGATCGCGCTGGGACACAACCTGAACGATCAGGCCGAGACCGTGCTGATGCGGCTCCTTCGCGGGGCCGGCACACAGGGATTGGCCGGCATCCCGCCTGTGAACGGGGACATCGTCAGGCCCCTGATCGAGGTCGCTCGCGCCCAGATCGAGGAGTATTGCCGCCTCAGGAACATCCCGACCATGGTGGACGTCTACAACCTGGACCCGAAGTACACGCGCAACGCTCTCCGGTTGGAGGTTATCCCGGATCTGGAGAAGCGTTTCAATCCCTCGCTGGTGAGGACCCTCGCTTGTACTGCGACCGCACTGCGCTGGGACGCGGACATGCTTGAGCAGATGGCCACGGAGGCCTTCATGGCCGCAACCTGCAAGCAGGCTCGGGTCACGTCAGTCGAGCGGGAAGCCCTCGAATCCATGCATCCCGCTTTGTCGTCAAGAGTGCTTGAGATGGCTTGGCGTGAGTGCTCCGGTTCGCCAGGAAACCTACCCATCTCACGGATACAGGAGCTCTTATGGTCGCCGGAGAATGTAGTATGTCTTCCCGCCGGCTTGACTGCTGACAGGACGGAGACCGCAATACGTTTCTACCCTGCGCCGCCAGGAGACCTGGAGGCGCCGCTTCCGATAGAGGGTTCTGTGGAGGTCCCTGAACTGGGCGTTACGTTCACCACCCGTGTTGTCGAGGGTACCGGTGGGGAACTCGCGGAGTTGGCCTCAAAAGGGCGCAGGGAAGGGAGCGGGCAAGGGAGCGCCGCGGACGGGTACCCGTCCTGGTTCGTGGAGCCGGTCATGCGGGTGGACTACGATAAGTTGAAAGGGCCGCTCACGGTCCGCACCAGGCGTCGCGGCGACCGCTTCAGGCCTTTCGGCATGGGAGGCCGCGAGAAGAAGCTGCAGGACTTCCTGGTCCAGAGAAAGGTGCCCAGGTTCCAGAGGGATTTTACACCCCTGGTCACCTCCGCCGGCGATATTGTATGTGTTGCCGGGATTGGACTCGGAGAGGATTTTCGCATAGATAACCATACGCGCCGTATGCTGGAAGTCGATGTTAGGCCATACTTGCGATGTAGCAGCAATTATGCTACTATTTGGAGGTCTTGCCCGACCTCCGGTCGGGTTTATTCGTAAGAGGAGAGGGGGCGTAAAATGAACACCAAGATATGGCGAAGTCTCGCGATCTACGCGTTGCTAATATTCGTTGCGATTTCCCTTGCTGATCTCTTCACGCCCAGAGAGCAATACGCTGATCTCGACTACAATCGTTTCCTGTCTTTGGTTGAGTCGGCGAAAGTCTCTGAGGTTGTCATCGTGGATGAGAGAGAGGTCACGGGAAAACTCAAAGACGGGACTGGTTTCCGCACCATCATTCCTGTGGATCCCTCACTCTACCAGACACTCGTTGCGTCGGGAGCGACGGTCACGTTTATGCTGCCTCCCGAGCCGGAATGGTGGGTGTCCCTACTCTCCAACATGATCCCCGCCCTTATCATGGTGGCGCTGTTCTTCTACATGCTGCAGCAGAGCCAGGGCGGCGGCAAGCAGGTAATGCAGTTCGGCCGCTCGAGGGCGCGGCTCCAGTCAGACATTCATGAAAAGGTCACCTTCCAGGACGTCGCGGGCCTGGAGGAAGCTAAAGAAGAGCTCCAGGAAATCGTTGATTTCCTGAAGCATTCCCGCAAGTACGTTGAGATGGGAGCCCGGATACCCAAGGGCGTTCTGCTGTTCGGTCCGCCAGGGACCGGCAAGACCTACATCGCCAGAGCGGTGGCGGGCGAAGCAGGCGTCCCGTTCCTGTCAATCAGCGGCTCCGACTTCGTTGAAATGTTCGTTGGCGTTGGCGCCGCGCGCGTCCGTGACCTGTTTGAGCAGGCCAAGAAGCGCGCTCCGGCCATTGTGTTCATCGATGAGATCGACGCCGTCGGCCGTATGAGGGGCGCCGGCATGGGCGGAGGCCACGACGAGCGTGAGCAGACCCTGAACCAGCTCCTGGTGGAGATGGACGGGTTCTCGACCAACCAAGGGATCATCGTGATGGCGGCCACCAACAGGCCCGACATCTTGGACTCTGCGCTTCTGAGACCGGGAAGGTTCGATCGCCAGATCATCCTTGATAAGCCGGACCTTACCGCCCGGGAGCAGATCCTGAAGGTTCACAGCCGGGGCAAGCCCATGGCCAAGGAAGTCGACCTCAAGTCGCTGGCCAAGGGTACCGCGGGCTTCACACCCGCCGACCTTGAGAACCTGGTCAACGAAGCGGCGCTTCTGGCGGCTCGCAGGCGCAAGCGTCGCATCGGCATGGAAGAGCTTGAGGAGGCTACCCAGCGCGTCATCGCCGGGCCCAAGAAGAAGTCCCGCGTCATGAACGAAAAGGAGAAGAGGGTCATCGCGTTCCACGAGGCGGCGCACGCCCTGGTCGCAAAACTCCTTCCCAATACAGATCCTGTTCGTGAAGTGACGATTGTGTCGAGGGGCGCTTCACTGGGGCATGTCCTCACGACCCCTGAAGAGGACCGGTATCTGGTAACCAAGTCCCAGATCCTCGACCGGGTGACGGCGGCGTTGGCCGGCCGGGCGGCCGAGGACATGATATTCGATGATGTATCCAGCGGGGCGTCAAACGACCTTGAGGTAGCTACCCATCTGGTTCGCCGGATGATCATGGAGTTCGGTATGTCCGAAAAACTGGGTCCCCTGACCTTCGGACGCAAAGAAGGTCAGGTGTTCCTGGGTAGGGATATCGGTCGTGAGAGGGACTTCTCGGAGGAAGTCGCTGCGGCGATTGACCAGGAAGAGCGCAGGATTATCAGCGAGTGCTACAACCGGGCCAAGTCCCTGCTTGAGGAGAAGAGGGACACCCTGAACCTGGTCGCCGAGACCCTGCTCGAGAGGGAGACCTTGAAGGGCGAGGAACTGGGGCTTCTCTTGGAAGGCAAGCCGCTTCCCGAGCCCAAGGCTGCAACGACTGCCGGCGAGGGACAGCCCGATAAGGAGCAAGATGCCGAGGGCGCGCCCCGGAAGGACGTCGTGCCTGACAAGGGCAGGATCGCTCCCGTGACTGAGGCCGGAGAGTAAGCCCCTTCCGGGATGAGGAGTAACCTGTGTTGGGATTCGACGCAACCTGTTAGGATTCGGACGCAACTTGTTGGGTTTCGGACGTACCCTGTTGGGTTTCGGACGCAGCCTGACCTAACGGTCACAGGATGGCTATAGTGTGGACCTATCAGTCACCGGGTGACTGCCAGGATCTTGGCAGATCACCCGGTGACCTTTTTTCTGCTTGCCATTAGTCATCAGAAGGCTAACGTGTCGAAAAGTGTGGTCATGCCGTAACTAATCACCTCTGATTAGGCACGGGGTGACCCGATTTTTTCCGATAATGGTCTTCGGAGGGAATATGACTAACTTGGTAATATTCATCCCGTGACCCCTTAGAATCTGACTAGTCGCCGCGTGATAGGATTGCCACCTGTATGGATCGTGGTGTGATCGATGCTAGCGGCGCATCTCGTGATGCATGTCGCGGTGCATCTGGCGGTGCATCTGGCGGTGCATCTGGCGGTGTATCTGGCGGTGCATCTGGCGGTGCATCTGGCGGTGCATCTGGCGGTGTAGCCGGCGGTGTATCTGGCGATGCATCTGGCGGTGCATCTGGCGGTGCAGCCGGCGGTGTATCTGGCGATGCATCTGGCAGTGCGTCTAGCAGTGCATTAGCGGCGCGTCTGGTTACGCATCCAGCCGCAGTGTGAAACTGAAGGTTGCGCCCTGTCCTGGGGCGCTCTCAGCCCAGATCCGTCCGCCGTGCAACTCGACGATCTCCCGCGCGATGGACAGTCCCAAGCCGCTTCCCAGAGCTTGGCTTCGGGCGCGCGGAACCTTGTAGAAGCGGTCAAACACGTACGGCAGGTCTTCCTTGGCGATGCCTGCGCCGGTGTCTGTGATACTAACGACGGCGAACCGCGGCCTGGGTGGTTCGGCACCCGAATCCTCAGGATCCGTCAATCCATATCTCACGGTTATGGAGCCACCCTCGGGAGTGAACTTGAGGGCGTTGTAGATGAGGTTCGCGAAGACCCTGTCGATGCTTTCGGCGTCAGCGATGACAGTCGGCGCTTCAGGGCCGTCCTCATCCTTCCAGTCCGGCTCCTCCAGGACTGGTACCATACCCGCGAGGCTGATGTCGCCCTCATACTTCAGGTACAGCCCCCGCACGAGATCAGCGATCGGTACCGGCCGTAGGTCAAATGTCACACGCCTGGACTCCAGCTGTGTGAGCTCGAACAAGTCCGCTATCAGGTGGGATAGTCCGGCGGCCTTGCCCGCTATCAGGTTCAGGTATTTGTGTAGCTCCTGCGGGTCCTCGATCACGCCGTCCAGCATGGCTTCAACATAGCCCTGGATGAGTGTAACCGGAGTGCGAAGGTCGTGGGCGATGTTGGCGAGTAGATGCTTGCGGGACTTCTCCATCCGCTCGATCTCAGCGTTGATGGCCTCAAGCCTCTTGTTGGACTCTACCAGGGCCGCTGTCCTCTCGTTGACTCGTATCTCAAGCCCCCGGTTGAGGTCGGTGAGCTGCTGGTTGACCGCGGCAAGCTGGTCCCTCAAGGCCTCGACTGCGGAGAGACCGTGGGAGAACCTGGCTGCCAGCACTTGCGCCTGGCCGAAACACACGACCACCAGTCCGAAGGATGAAAGGGTCATGGTGTGAATGACCCCGTTGATGTACAGGAGGTCATTGAGCAGCGTCACGAGGAAGAACAGGGCGCTGATGGACAGCCACAGTGCTCCTTCTCTCCTACGGATACTGGCTGAGACCAGCACGTAGAACACGTACGATGACAGCGCCGCACTAACAATTTGGTAATAGACGATTATCTGCGTTGTAAGAGTGGTCGGCGCCAACAGTACTATCGGTATCAGGAGCGCGAAGTGCACGACGCCTGCCTTGACGACGGTCTTGGAGGTCTCCTCCTCATACAACTCCCGGAGGAACAGGAGCACTAGCGGAAGGATGCCCGCGCTTGTAACGTACCCTAGCTTCAGCAGCGTCGCCCAATCGAAGCCCGGCCATATCTTGGTGAGCGCAACCTCGCCTATGGTCATGGAGCGGATTCCGTAGCAGGTGCAGATGCCTGCGAAGTAGATGGTGGAGCGGTCCTTCTTCCTCATAAGGTACAGGAGCACGTGGTAGAAGCCCATGCTAAACATGCTGCCCATACTGCACAAATCGACCAGGATAAGGCGCGTGGCCCTCGTTCGGATCACAGATCCAAGCCCGATCTCAAGGGGTTGCTCCATTCCGCCATACCTGTGATGGAAGTTGGATACCTGCAAGACCAGGTTGATCTCCGGGCTGTCGTTGTAGAACTCAACGAATGTGGGCATGTATTGCGGCACAGATGTCTCGGCCGATGTCCCGACAGTGCCGTTGGAGGCCAGCTCCCGTCCATTCATGTACAGGCGGAACGCTGTCGACTGGGCGGGGATGCGCAGGGCCATTCGCTGTCCGTCCGGTTCCACCAGGATGGTAAGGGCGTAGGTGGCGTACCCCTGTCCGGGGAGGGGTTCACCGTCCACAACGTAATCGTTCCAGA
>CAZRRG010000058.1:0-13782 GCA_964602455.1 uncultured Eubacteriales bacterium
TCATTGAGCAGGACAAGGTTGTCGCCCTGCTCGGTGAAGTCGCGAGCTCGAACTCCATCGCCGCCGCTCCTGTGCTCTTGGAGCTAAAGAGGCCGGCTATCGCTCCTACCAGCACGAACGTAAAGGTTACCCAGAACCCCAATGACCTTACGAAGGTGCACCCGTATTACTTCCGCGCGTGCTTCCTTGATCCCGTTCAGGGCACCGCGATGGCGAACTTCGCCTACAACAAGCTGGAGAAGACGACCGCTGCCCTCATCTACAACATTGGTCAGGACTACAACAAGGGTCTAGCTGAGGCGTTCAAAGCCAAGTTCACCGCCAACGGTGGAACCATTGTCGCCGAGGAGACCTACCCCAACGATACCCAGGACTTCAAGCCTCTTCTCACCAAGATCAAGGATAAGAACCCTGGGATCATTGTGACCCCGAACACCTACGCCGAGTCCGGCCTCATCCTGAAGCAGGCCAAGGAACTTGGCATGGACGACTTCATCTTCATCGCCGGCGACTCCACTCATGCGCCGCAGGTCATTGAGATCGCGGGCGAGGACGCCGTGAAGAACCTGTACCTAACGACCCTGTACGTGCAGGATGACCCGGATCCCAAGGCTAAGGCCTTTGCCGACAAGTACCAGGCCGCCTACAATGCGGACCCGAACTCCAACGCCTGCTTCTCTTATGAATCACTGATGATCATCGCTGAGGCGATCAAGAAGGCGGGCTCGACCGATCCGGAGGCCATCCGGACCGCCATCGAGGAGACCAAGGACCTCTCGGTTCCGTCGGGTACATTCACCATGGATCCGGAGACCCACAACCCGCTCAACAAGCCGGTTCTCATCATCAAGGTTGCGGGTAACTCCTTCACCTACGTTGACAAGGTTACGCCCGAGTAATCCCAGCTGATGTGCTGCCGGGCCTCGCAAGCTCCCGCAGGTTCCTGAACGAAAGAGGAGCTGCGAGGCCCGCACGCGGCATGTAGAGGGTTGTTTGGAGGCGATCCGGCATGGAACAGCTCATGCAGCAGCTGTGGAACGGGCTTGCCATCGGAAGTGTCTACGCGCTTGTGGCGGTCGGTTACACGCTGGTGTTCGGCGTACTCAAGTTCATAAACTTCGCACACGGGTCCATCCTTACAGTCGGCGCGTACATCGCGCTGTATAGCGTTCTCACCAAAGTCATCCCGTTCCCGGTGGCCTTTGGACTAAGTCTGGTCCTTGCAGGTGTGTTCTCCATGCTCGTTGAGCAGCGCGCCTACCGTCCCCTTCGCCTGAAGGGAGCTCCCAGACTGAACCTCCTGATCACGTCCATTGGGGTGTCTCTGCTGGTTGAGAACTCTATTGTGGTGTTCGTGTCCGCCGACTTCCACCCGTTTCCGCGAGTGCTACCCTCGACATCGCTGGTTGTCGGCGGCGTGAGGATACCTCCCTCTGATTTCCTACTGGTGGGGATGGGCCTGTTCCTGATGTTCGCCCTGTCCTACTTCGTGAACCGCACCTTGACGGGGCTGTCCATTAAGGCCGTCGCGCTGGATCGTGACGCGGCCGCATTGATGGGCATCAACACAAACAAGACGATCTCATTGACCTTCTTTATCGCAGGTCTTATGGCCAGCGCTGCCGGAGTCTTGATTGGCATGAAGTTCAGCGTGAACCCGTACCTTGGCGCGCTGTTCGGCCTCAAGTCGTTCGCAGCCGCGGTCGTCGGGGGGATCGGGAGCGTTCCGGGTGCATACTTGGGAGGATACCTCATCGGATTCCTCGAGACCCTGGGCTCTGCCTACATCTCTTCGAACTACAAGGACGCCATCGCGTTCGTACTCCTGGTGCTCGTGCTGCTGTTCAAGCCGACAGGGCTTCTAGGCAAGAGCGCCCAAGAGAAGGTGTAGCCGATGACTGCTAAGAGCGGCTTTACCAGACGTCTTCTCATTTTCGTCGCCGAGGTGGCGGCCACTTGGATCATCGCGTCCTTCCTTAGGGTCCGCCTGCCCGCATATCCCGTCGGCGTGATGACGGTGTTCTGCATAAACGCGGTGCTTGCCCTGAGCTGGAACCTGGTCTCCGGCTACACCGGTCAGTTCAGCCTGGGTCACGCAGGCTTCATGGCGATCGGCGCCTACACGTCGGCGCTCCTTATGATGAGGGCAAAGTGGCCGTTCCTTCCGGCTTTTCTTGCGGCCGGCCTGCTCGCTGCCTTTGTAGGGTTCCTGGTTGGCTTCCCCTCGCTGAGGCTGGTCGGAGACTATCTTTCGGTTGTTACGCTGGGCTTCATGTACATCATCACCGCCATCCTTAACAACACGGTGGAGCTGACGGGAGGAGGATTAGGGCTTCCGGGCATCCCATACATGAGCAAGCTGCCGGTTGCGGCTGTCACGCTGATGATCACGCTTTGGATCATGTCCAACCTGGTGAACTCCAAGCAGGGGAGATGCTTCGTTGCGGTCAAGGAAGACGAGATTGCGGCCCAATCTGTCGGGATCAACACGACCTACTACAAGATCCTGGCCTTCATAATCTCCTCCTTCTTCGCGGGACTGGGCGGGGCGCTGACCGGCCACTACATGATGTACCTGCGTCCCGATATCTTCAGCTACGCCAAGACAGTGGAGTCGGTGTCCATGGTCATCCTGGGTGGGCTTGGGAGCCTGACAGGGTCCATCCTCGGCGCCCTGTTTATCACCCTGCTTCCTGAGGTGTTCCGTAACCTTGCCACCGTCTTCTCGAACTGGGGGATGGACGGGGCGTCCAACTTCCTCCGTGGTGGATGGATGGTGTTCTACGCCGTCATGTTCCTCGTCATTATGCTGGTCAGACCCCAGGGACTCCTGGGGAGAAGGGAACTCACCTGGGCCGGCATCAAGAAACGGTTCAGGCGGAAGGAGGTGAAGGCCTGATGCTGTTCGAGGTCAAGGATCTCACCATCAAGTTCGGCGGGCTCACCGCCGTGGACACAGTGAACCTGAACGTGGATGAAGGCGAGATAGTCGGCTTGATCGGTCCTAACGGGGCCGGGAAGACCACCGTGTTCAACCTGGTCACCGGGGTCTACCAGCCGACGGCCGGCGACGTCCTCTTCCGGGGCGAGAGCCTGAAGGGCCTTCGCCCTGACCAGATCGCCCAGCGGGGCATCGTCAGGACCTTCCAGAACATCCGCCTGTTTAAGGGTCTCACGGTCTACGAGAACGTGAAGACGGCAGGCCACCTCCGCGTGCCTTACCGGTTGGCGGACGCCATACTCCACACGGCCCGCTATGACCGGGATGAGAAGGAGACCCACGACGACGCGATCCGCCTCTTGGAAATGGTGGACCTCCTGGACAGGAAGGACGAGATTTCGTCCAGTCTGCCCTACGGTCTGCAGCGCAGGCTGGAGATCGCGAGGGCTCTGGCTCTGCGGCCTTCACTCCTGCTACTGGACGAACCCGCGGCAGGGATGAACCCGCAGGAGTGTGTGGAGCTCATCCAGTTCATCCGCAACGTGCGGGCCACTTTCGAGACGACCATCTTCATCATCGAGCATCACATGGACGTCATCATGAACATCTGCGAGAGGATGTACGTCCTGAACTTCGGAAAACTCCTGGCGGCGGGCACCCCGGATGAGATCCAGAACGATCCCAGGGTGATCGAGGCCTACCTCGGGGAGGCGCAAGTCGATGTTGAAGATTGACGGCCTCAACGTCTATTACGGCGGCATCCACGCCCTCGACGACGTCTCGGTGTCGGTCGAGGAGGGCGAGATCGTAACCATCATCGGTGCAAACGGCGCTGGAAAGTCGACCTTGCTCAGGACCATATCCGGGCTGGTCAGGGCGCAGTCGGGCTCTATGGTGTTTGAGGGCAAGGAACTCGGGAAGATGGAGCCCAACGACATCGTGGCCGCCGGTATCGCCCACGCTCCCGAGGGCCGACGGGTGTTTTCGGAGCTGACGGTGTCCCAGAACCTGCGTCTCGGGGCTTACCTGCGCAAGGACCAGGAGAAGATGGATGAGGACCTCGCCTTTGTCTTCAGCATGTTCCCAAGGCTTGAGGAGCGAAAGTGGCAGCCTGCGGGCACCTTATCAGGCGGCGAGCAGCAGATGCTGTGCATCGGACGGGCTCTCATGTCCCATCCCAGACTGCTCCTGCTGGACGAGCCGTCGATGGGCTTGGCTCCGGTCCTGGTCCAGGAGATCTACCGGAAGATCGAAGACATCCGCAAGTACGCCACCATCCTGCTGGTTGAGCAAAACGCATACCAGGCGCTCAAGACAGCCGACAGGGGATACGTCATCGAGACCGGGCGGATCGTCATGGCTGCCCCATGCAAGGAACTGATCAGGGATCCGGAGGTTAAGAAAGCGTACCTGGGCAAGTAGCGGCAGACTGCGACGCCGCTCCAAGAGCGAGTGTACGGCCTAGACAGAAGAGCCATGCAAAAGGGCTGGATCCAAGCGCCCCCCGGTGATCAAGCCGGGGGGTCTATGTTTCGGACATCTACGGCACTCTGTATGGCAGGGGCTGTGTTCTAAGTCCTGAACACGTCTGTAAGCTTGACGTCAAACCCGCTCAGCAGATTGCTCTTGAACACGCTCGTGCAAGTGAGCGACACCTCAGTCTACGGGCCATCATACGGTGTTATGTCAACTCTATGGCTCACCGGAGGTGGCTCGGCCGTGGCCGGAGCTTTGAGCGGCAAGTACCTGTGGATCCTGGATCCCACGGACTGCGGAGGCATGGACAGGATCGTGAGCGTAGCTCAGCAGACTGGCTACGGCATCTGCGCCAAGTTTCACGACGGGGACCCTTCGGACGATGCCGAGTACGGGTTCCAAGAGTACTTTGCCTTCTTGGCCTCCCGCTGCCGCCGGCTGGGGATACCTCTCATAGCCTGGGGCTACTGCTACGGCGACAAATACGGCAACCTGGAAAAAGAAGCGGCCGCAGCGGCTCTCTCGCTTTGGAGAGGAGCCCAGGCGTATGTCATTGATGCCGAAGCAGAGTGGGAGATCGAAGGATCCCACCGCTGGGCGACGCGGTTCATGACGGCCGTGCTCACGGCTGTTCCCGGCGCCGAAGTAGGGGTTTCGACATTCTGGAACCTGCGCTGGCATCCTCAGTTCCCGGCAAAGGCGTTCCGAGACGCGGGATGCGTCGCAGCGATGCCACAGATCTACTACAGGGCTGCCGGCCGCTCGACCATCGCGGAACACCGGACCATGCACGCGATTGCATCCGCCGACTTCAGGGCTGCTGGCTACGAGGCCATCAACCCGGTCGGCGAACTCACCCACAATCCTCAGGACGCACGGGATTTCCTGGACATAGTGGGGCAGGGGCCCCACTCGTTATGGCTACTGGATGGCCATCAGGACAGTGACTCCGTCAGGATGCTTGTGCGGACACGGTTCTGAAGGCCGCCTCAAAAACTAGCGTAGCCAGGCCCGCGACCGGGCGATACTGCCGTTAGACCATCCAGTTCCAGCGCTTCGACTCCTCGACGTCGAACCACATACCGGTCTTGGTGAGGTAGGTCAGGACGTTCTCAAGCGATACCAGGTGGTCGTACTCCTCCCGGCGGAGGCGGTCGAAGAAGCGGCGCTCATCGTCAGAGGACGCCTTCTTGAACAGCCCATCGTAGACGCCGAAGGACTCCTTCTCCAGCGCGATTGCCATCTTGAGCACGTCTTCCTGGGACTTGGAATCGGCCGCCTCGACGGATGCCGCGAGCCCTGAGAACGCGGCCTTCATCCTGGCTTCGATCTCAGGCGCCGCTGCGTCTGGCCAGTCGACTTCGACGTTGCCGGCGTTTATCTGGTCGAGAACGCACTTGAACCACTCGGCGTGGCGTTTCTCATCGGCCGCCAGTTCCTCCAGGAGCGTCTTCGCCAGGGGGTTGGTCGAGGCCGCTGCCTGCTCTGCGTAGAACCGGTGTCCCATTTCCTCAGTCTCGATTGCTTTCACAAGTATGTCCTTCATGTTCATCTCTTCGCCTCCTTAGTTCGTGATTCTACGAATATCCAGGGCTTTCCTGTTCATTGTGCCCCAGATGCGCAGGCGTTTCGTGTAAATCGGAGCAGGAGGGTAGTCCAAGTCACCGAAGGGGAGTTCCGAGGCTGTGACGAAGACGGTATGGACGGACATTTGGAAGCCTACCTAACTCTTCTCCAGGAGGCGAGTGAATTGTCTTCATCTCCCAAGGTCGAGCTTACCTTCGATAAGTACCTTACATATCCCGAACTCACGGAATACCTGAAGAGCGCCGCGGCGGCTTACCCCAGCCTGGCATCGCTGGAGAGCGCGGGGAAGTCGTATGAAGGGCGCGACATCTGGGCGCTCACGATTACAAATCGCGTGACCGGTTCCCCCGAGCACAAGCCCGCGCTATACGTCGACGGGAACATCCATGCCGGCGAAGTGACCGGCTGCATGGTCGCCGTCTACCTAATCGACTACCTGCTCTCCAACTACGGCAAAGATGAAGAGGTCACGCACCTGCTTGACACCAGGACCTTCTACGTATTGCCGAGAGTCAATCCAGACGGGGCTGAACTCTACCTGACGACGCCGACCATGCTCCGGTCCAGCGTCCGGCCTTGGCCCGATTCGGACGAGGAGTGCGCCGAGATGCCCGGACTGCATAGGGAGGACGTGAACGGCGACGGCAAGATCCTGCAGATGCGGGTCCGCGATGACAACAAGGGCGAGTGGAAGCCGTCCAAGAAGGATCCACGGCTCATGGTGCCGCGCCGTCCGGGGGAAAGGAAAGGCCCGTTCTACAGAATCTATCCGGAGGGCACGCTGAAGGACTGCGAGGGAGAACCCTTTGAACTGAACCGCGGCCCATACGGGCTGGACCTCAACCGGAACTTTCCGTCAAACTGGGATACCAAAATACCGGGAGGCGGCGACTTCCCCACCGGGGAGCCTGAGGCCAAGACCATCGTGGAGTTCATCCTCCGCCACCCCAATATCGGGGGATTACAGGCGCTTCATACGTCGGGTGGCTTCGCCTATAGGAATCCCTGCCAGTACCCTGACGATAAGATGGATCCCGACGACTTCCGTGCCACCAGGGAGATCGCGAAGGAAGGTACCCTGGTCAACGGGTATCCCGACGTGAAGTCCCCAAACCGCGCGACTCTCACTGAATGGGCATACGAGCACAGAGGCCTTATCGCCTACACAACGGAGCTCTGGAACCGGTACCAGCGTGCCGGAGTCGACCTCATGGAGTGGCACCAGACCACAGATCCCGACAAGCGCGAGGAGCAGAACCTGAAACTCCTGTCCTGGAATGACCGCGAGCTGGCGGGCAAGGGCTTCATCCCATGGACCGAGTTCGACCATCCCCAGCTTGGCAAGGTAGAGATCGGCGGCTGGGACACCAAGTTCTGCGTGCAGAATCCTCCGCCGCAGTTCCTCAAGCAGGAGTGCCACAAGAACACCATCTGGATCATGCGGCACGCCGCGGCGCTGCCCGAGGTCCATATCACCGAAGTAAAGGTCGAAGACGTTGACGCCTGCGTGAAGAAAGTTACCGCCATCATCGAGAACTGGGGATACCTGCCCACTTACATCACCAATAAGGCTAGACTCTCGGGCGTCGTGAAGAAGGACGTCGCCGAGATTATCCCCGGCGAAGGTGTCACTGTGCTGGGGAAAGCCAAGCAGGAAGTGGATTTCCTCGAAGGATACATGAACGGTGGCCGCGATCGTCCCGCCAAGTCCACCGCCAGGGTGACATGGATGGTTAAGGTGGACGGTGCGGCGGGCGATGCGGTGGCTGACAACAGAGGAAAGACCACGGGTACCGCGACGGCGGCTGCAGAGGCCCAGGATAAGGCAACAAAGAGCCAGGCCTTCTTCGTTAAAGTGCGCTTCAGGAGCCAGCGTGGAGGTGCTGCGGAGAGATCCATGGGCTCCTAGGCTTCATGGGTCGCCCAGTCATCTGGGTCATCTAGTCACCTAAGTCGTCAAGAAACCTAGCAACCTGAGTCATCCAGCTCATCTAGATCCTCCAGACTTGTTGCCAAGTTGTAGGAGTGGCGGGCCAGACCCGCCACTCCTAACCTTTGATGTGGTTCCCGCCCGCAATGCCTCGATTTTGTGGCGGGCGCCGCCCGCCAGTCCGAGACGCCGATGCGGGTTTTGCCCGCAACCCCCTCTCCGAGTGGCGGGTTCTACCGACATTTCGCAGCATCAGGGCCATTTCAGAACTTCCGGGCCAGGTCAGGGGGCATTTCGACGGCGACGGCGAGGAAGCCAGAGTGGCTCGACGTGCGTCAAGTGGCTTAGTGAGGCACAGAGATAGCTCTATACACCGGTGCATAATTTCGTTGACACCATCTGGGGTCGGCGTTAGCATTGGAAAAAGCCTGAGGGGTGGTCCGCATGGGCGCCGCCATAGAAACCAGGTCCCTCTCCAAAACCTTCGTTACGAAGACCAAGGACCCCGGACTGCGTGGATCCGTCAAGGCCATGTTCCGGCCGGAAGTGTTGGAAGTGCAGGCCGTCCGAGGGATAGATCTCCATGTCGACAAAGGCGAGGTCGTCGCGTTCATCGGTCCCAACGGAGCCGGGAAATCCACTACAATCAAAATGCTTACCGGTATCCTGCACCCGAGTTCGGGTGAGGCCAACGTGCTGGGCTACGTCCCGTGGCGCGACCGCGAGCGGCTTTCGTTCCGGATTGGTTCTGTCTTCGGCCAGAAGTCGCAGCTCTGGTACCACTTGCCGCCGTCCGACACCTTCAACCTGCTCGCAAGCATCTACGAAATGGATAGGTCCGCCTATGAGGAGAGGCGCGAGTTCCTCATCGATTCCTTCGAGATAGAGGATCTGATGAAGGTTCCCGTGCGGAAAATGTCTTTGGGACAGCGGATGAGGTGCGAGATAGCTGCCTCGCTGCTGCACGGCCCCGAGGTCATTTTCCTGGATGAGCCCACGATCGGACTGGATGTCGTGGCCCGGCAGAACGTTCGCCAGACCCTGAAGAAGTGGAACGACCAGGAAAAGGCCACCGTCTTTCTGACGTCCCACGATGTTGGCGACATCGAGTACCTGGCCGACAGGGTCATCATCATCAACCACGGCCAAGTTGTGCTGGACGACGCGGTCAACAACCTAAAGTACCGCTACCTCAACAAGAAGGTAGTTGATCTGAGGCTTGCGCATCCCTGCCCGGAACTCAGGATCGCCGGGGTCACGGTGTCAAAGGCAAAGGATACCGGCATGAAGCTTGAGGTCGACACCGGCGTTTGCGCGATAGATGAGGTTATTTCTCAGATCCTGCGGGACTGCGAGGTGCTGGACATATCGATCTCGGATCCGCCGCTGGAGGACATCATCGCCGCTATCTACACCGCCGAGGAGAGTGACGGCAGGGCAGGCGTTGCGGCCACCGTCAAGGACAACACAGAGGACAACACAGGGGACGGCCGAAAGGAGGGGGCCCGGTGAAGAAGGTCGCCAAGTACCTCGAGGTCTTCAAGGTTACCCTGCTTACGCCCCTTGCTTACATCTGGGATGTCCTGGCGAGACAGGCGTTTCTGATCGTTATCATGTACGTGTTCGTCCAGCTGTGGAGCACCACGTACAGCTGGGAAGGTTCCTCTACCATCGCCGGGTTCACGATGCCGCAGATGATATGGTACCTGGTGCTTTCGGAGAGCATGGTGATGGGCATGTCCCGGACGAGCGCCGACATAGACACCGAGGTCAAGTCCGGCTCGCTGGCGTACAGCCTGACCAAGCCTTATGACTACGCCCTGTTCCATTACTCCAGGTACATGGGGGATTCCATACTGAGGTTCTGCACCAGTCTGCTGATCGCCGGTGCCGTGGCATACCTCACGGTGGGGAGCCCATCCTTCAGCTTGCAGTCGGTGGCGGCGGGGCTTGCCGCCGTTCTCCTTGGGTTCACGATGGACTTCTTCATCCAGTTTGCTCTGGGTCTCACCGCCTTCTGGGTTGAGGATACCTGGGCGTTCCGCTTCTTGTACTCCCGCGTCACCATGCTCCTGGGAGGCATGATGCTTCCTTTGGACGTTTTTCCGGAGTGGCTCAGGGGGATTGCCTCGTCGCTACCGGTGGCCAGCATCGTATACGGGCCGGTCCGCACTTTCGTCCGGTTCAATGTACAAGAATGGACTGCGCTCCTGGCGCGGCAGTCAATATGGATCGTGGTTCTCTGCGTCATGGCGAAGTCGGTGTACGGGATGGGGGTGAAGAGGGTAAATGTCCAGGGAGGATAGGATAGATCATCTAGGCCAGCAGAGCCGGTTGCCTGTGGACGACCCGAGCGGCGGCAAGACTGGACGCTATGCGCGCTTCATCTGGGCGTATGCCAAGGCCAACCTGGCCATGGAGATGGAGTACCGTGCCTCCTTCATCGTCCGCGCGTTCGGCATGATCCTGAACGACCTCATGTGGATGACCTTCTGGGTCCTGTACTTTGAGCGGTTCCCGGTGGTACAAGGATGGCGAAAGGCCGACGTCCTCGCGCTATGGTGCCTGTGCGAGTTGGGGTTCGGACTGGCTCACACCGTTTTCGGCAACGCGCTCCGGCTCTCGGGCCTTGTGGTCCGCGGAGACCTTGACTTCTACCTGGTCTACCCGAAGGATCCACTCCTGCACCTACTTGTTAGCAGGAGCAACGCTACGGCGGTGGGTGACCTGCTGCTTGGCCCGATCGCGTTCGTGGTGCTGGTCAGGCCCACTTTATGGCAGTTCGCGGTCTTCATGGCTGCCGGTACTCTGGTGGCGGGGATCTTCCTGGGCTTCACCGTCCTTGCCCAATCGTTGGCGTTCTTCATCGGGAACTCGGAGTCGCTCTCCGACCAGGTGACCAACTCACTAATCCACTTCGCGACTTACCCGGCCGCCATCTTCCACGGGGGGATAAAGGCCGTGCTCTTCACGCTGATCCCGGCGGGGTTCATAAACACCATCCCCGTCCGGGTCGTGCGCGAGTTTGACCCGGTCTTCTTCGGGCTCACCGCTCTGGCTGCCACAGTTTTCGTGGTGGGCGGATGGCTGGTCTTTCGCGCCGGCCTCCGGCGGTACGAGTCCGGCAACTTGATGCAGGTAAGGATGTAGGGCATCCACTTCGTCAGGTGGATATGTTTGTCCTTATCTGCGATAATCTTGGTGCGTGTCCGCTAACTCCGGGGGGCTTGTCACACACATGTCAAGACTAATGGTCCTTATCGGCTGGCTCCTTGATGCACTCAGCCTCAAATCACTGTCTGACGCTATCTTTGCCCGGTTCGCCGGACCCTCCGACGCCGACTACCCCGTGCACCGAGCCATCTGGGTCATGTGCAGGGAAGGCAGGTACGAGGACGCCCGCAGGCTGGCCTCGGCCCATTGGGACCGGTCCTCGTCCCTCCGGATCGGGAGGGACTTCATACACGTCCTCCTCCGCCTCGGCGAGTACCAGAAGGCCATAGAGGTCGCTGAGAAGATGGCCGAGAAGGATACAGAGAGCCCCTGGTGCAAGATTCTCGCAGCTGACCTCAACCGTTTCTTTGGGAACGACGAGGACAAGGCCTTCCGGATGTACCTGGACGTGGTCCCCGCATGTAAGGCCATGCTGCCTTATCACTATGCCGTGGCGGTCGTCTACAAGAGGATAACCGCCATCTACCGCAAGCGAGGCGACATCCCGAACCTCATAGCCTCGATGGAGGAATTCCTCTCGGTGTCTCCCTCCAACTACAGGGATGACGAGTTCATCGAACTGGCCGAACTCAAGCTGGCGCAAGGCGACAGGGAAGGCGCCAAGAAGGTCATGGAGACTTCCTTTGAAGCCTTGAGGCGCTCCTACACTGTCCGCGAGGCCTACGAGCGGATGGGGTTCGGCAAGGCTCCTGAAGTGCCGCCCAGGAAGGTTCCCCTGCCTGAGATTACGGGAGTCACGCGGATATCCATCCCCACCGGCCTCTTGACCGAGGCTGACGGGCCTGTCGAGACTGTGTCCCGGCACGCCAAAGATAAAGTGCAGCCCGGCGACGTCGTCGCCCTATCGTCCTGTGTTGCGGCAATCATGGAAGGCCGTATGTTAATGGAAGGCACCGTGCCCATCTCTCCGGTAGCGCGGATGGTGGCCAGGTACATCGCCGGCGCCCACCACACCGGGGCGTTTAAGTCGTCTGCCCCCATGGCCAACCCGCTGTCGGCCCAGACCGCTATCGAAGAGATCGGCACCTTGCGCTTGCTGATCGCTGCCGCAATCGGAGTCATTGGCAAGCTATTCAAGATAGACGGATGGTTCTATGTGGTCGCCGGCGAGCAGGTTGCGCAGATAGACGATATCCTAGGGTCTGTCCCGCCCTACGATTACTACGTAATGATGGGACCCCGTGACGCTTGCGCCCTGTCCGACAAGATAGCATCTGCGCTGGGCGAGGGCGTGGGCGCGGCTATTGTGGACGCCAATGACCTTGGAATCGCTTGGGCAGTGGGCTACTCGAAAGGCATGGACGTGAAGTGGTTGGAGCGATCGCTTAGCGACAACCCTGCCGGAAACCAGGAGCAGATGACGCCCATCGTGATCGTAAGGCCCGATAAGAAGGAGATCTCCGCGCGGGTGTAGAAAGAAGGACTTCTGTCGAGACCACACCATACAACGTGAATACCGGGCGGATGAGGGTGGCGGGAGAGTCCCGCGAAAGCGGGCGCCGTAGGAGCAAGGGCCGTAGGCTCGAAACTCTCAGGTACAAGACACTGTCACCGGACGCAACTCTGGAGAGCCTTAAGTGGCACCAAAGGGGTAACCCGCAGTCGTGCCTAGAGCGCGGCGAGCAGGGAATCTCTCAGGTAAAAGGGACAGGGCGCGAAGACCCCTGTCTCTATTTAGTTTCTTAAGGGAAAATAGGGGCAAAGGTATGTAGATGAGACAGATCGTCTAGCAGGTAGGGTATGGCGGCTCGCAGAATGGATTGTCCGTCAACAATATCGTGGGAGGTGAAGATTCGAAGTGGCAGAGGAACTCAAAAAGACCCCGTTGTACGAAACCCACCTGAAGTACGGTGGCAGGATCATCGACTTTGAAGGCTGGGCTCTGCCCGTCCAGTTCTCCAGCATCAAGGAAGAGCACCATGCGTGCCGTAACGCTGCGGCGCTCTGGGATGTCTCCGACATGGGAGAGATCCTCATCGAAGGTCCTGGCGCGCTGGATCTGTTGCAGTTCTTGATGGTGAACGACATCTCAAAGGGATACGTGGGACGCGTTGTTTACAGCCCCATGTGCTACCCGACCGGCGGCGTTGTTGATGACATGATGGTCATCTGCCTGCAGGATAAGTACCTGCTCTGCATCAACGCCGGGAACATAGAAAAGGACTACGACTGGATCAAGACGGCGGCAAGGTACTTCCCTGGCGTGACCGTCAAGAACCTCTCGGCTGAGACTGCCGAGGTCGCCCTCCAGGGTCCCAACTCCGAGCGGATCCTGCAGCGGCTCACCAAGTATCCTCTTAACGAGATCAAGTACTACCACGGCGTTGACAATGTCGATGTAGGCGGCATCAACACCCTCATCACCCGCACCGGCTACACCGGCGAAGACGGCTTCGAGGTTTACTGCAAGGCTGAAGAGGGTCCGGCGCTGTTCGACCTTATCATGGAAGCCGATGATGGCGACGGCCTGGTCCCGGCTGGTCTGGGATGCAGGGACACCCTGCGCTTTGAGGCATCAATGCCCCTGTACGGTCAGGAACTGGACGAGAACCGCGGGCCCCTTGAGGCCGGCCTCGGCAGGTTCGTGGCGTTCGGCAAGGGCACCTATTTCGTA
>CAZRRG010000059.1:0-13494 GCA_964602455.1 uncultured Eubacteriales bacterium
TCAAATGATCACTTTTCGGCAGTAGTTCGGCTGTCGAATGGTCACGTTTCGGCCATAGTTCGGGTGCCGTGTGGTCACTTTACGTCAGCACATCAGTGAGTGGCTAGACTGCGGATAGCGCTCCCGTCGCCATGAAGTAGAAGAACCCCATGATGGCGAAGAACCCGATCAGAATGGGCCAGTTGCGCCTGTACACCTGCGGTATGTCGATCTTGAAGTATTCGCAGGTCAGGACCTGGCACATGTGAAGGGGCGAGAATAGGTACGCTGTGAAACTTGAGATGTAGGTGAGGATAGCTAGGTACAACCTCGCGTCTCCCGGGACTGTCGCAGGTGCCATGAGCGGCATGAGCACGCCAAGCGTGGTAGTCTGGGATGCGCTTCCGAACCCGAAGGCCAAGGGGATGAGAATGGCCATCAGGGCTTGCGGGACTCCCGCGGCGGAGACCTTGTCGATGACGGCTGGGAACACCGGCGACTCCACAACAAACGCCTTGAACGCCATGATCCAGAACATCGCGATTACCTGTGAGAAGTTAGCCCCCTTGTAGAGCATCCCCGTGTCCGGCATAGGCTTCTTTTCCCGCATGCCAAGCACAATGGCGAGTAGAGTACCGGCTACCAGGGAGAGCCACAGCGGCACGCCGAATGCGAGACCGAGAAGCAGCGCGAACAGGAGCGGCCCACCGTAGAGCAGGAACTGTCCGAGCCCCCACGCCCGTCCGCGATTGGCTGCCGTCTCCACCGTTGAAGTCGCGGCGGTCTCGTCAGAGGAGCCTTCTGACATCGGTACCAGCCTTTCCTTCCGCAGGAGGACGAGGTACCCGATACCCCAGATGGCAACCGACATGGGCCATAGGTTTGAGATCAAGGTTCCCATGGAGAAGCCCGTGAGCTTGGACGTTAGGATGAGATTCGAGGAGAACGGGAGCACGAACATGGTGCCGTGCCGGAAGGCCAGGTTAGCCGCAGCTTTGACATCGTTGGGTAGGCCAAGGGGGTCTCCAAGCTTGTCTACCAGGGGAGCCGAAAGAGCCGCTCCGCCCAGCACCGGCATGGAGCCGATGAGCGCCGGGACAGACATAATGGCAGCCTTCACATTCCCGAGGAGGGCTGTGAGCCCGCTCACTGTCTTGGAGAGGAAGCCGTACTCCCGCATGAAAGTCGAGAACAGGCCAATTGCCAGGACCGCGCCTGCCAGCTCGAGCGTCGCCTTGTCGAGGAAAGCGGTCTTGACCATAGAGAATATCGTCTCCGGCGAGAGGTCGGACGTAAGGGCAACTATCACTGTGGCGATGAACATGACCCTGGCCATGCTCACCTTCTTAATGGACAGGTACAGTATCAGGGCGAAAGCTGCGATAAAACCGACTGCCGGCAATTCGCTCACCTCTGGTGCGGGTAGTCTGCGGTCCGATGCAACGTTACCGATCCGTCGGAATAGCGGGGGACGACGTCAAAAGCCCCCACTTGGGCACAGTGTTCGAGATCGCGCGAAAACCCCAGGCGGATGAGATCCTGTCCGTGAGGCGACTCCCGGAGTACCCGGAGCGCATCGCGTCCAAAGGCCTCGTACAGGCTCGATGCCGCCCGCGCCGAGGAATCGAGAGTGAAGTCGCCATGGGACTGTATTGCGGACACAAGCGCGCCCGCGCAGGCGAAGTCCTCGAGCGAAAACTGGCCGTGCTCGCCCGAACACACGATGGCTACGCCCTTTGGGCTGCTGTGTTCCCTAAGAGAAGCCTGCGCGCAAGCTCTGGCTACCGCCGTGAGATTCAGGAAAGAGCACAGGAATACCGGCGATGCTCCGGCTTCGGCCGTTCCCAGAACGGCTCGTGTGCCGTTTGATGTCGTCATCACAATGGTCCTGCCCTCAACGTTTTGGGGCGTGTACTCCAGTGGCGAGTTGCCCAGGTCGAATCCCGCGATCTTGAGCCCGCCTTGCTCTCCGGTGAGGATGGCGACCGCGTAACGCGTCTTCTCGCATAGCGCCTGTTCTTTGCTTCTGGCAGGTATGAGCTTTTGGCAGCCAGAAGAAAAAGCGGTGGTTATCGAGGATGTGGCGCGAAGAACGTCTATCACCGCAGCCGCATACCCGGTGAGGTTACGGGCCTGTAGTAGGTCCGGGGTAGCCAAGACTGTGATTTCGGACAATCGCAAGCACCTCCGCGGTTTCCGTCCAATTATACGCCAATTGGCTGGGGAGATGGAGCATTTGGAGGAGATTTCGAGGGAACGGGGCCGCAGGCTGCTGGTACCCGATTATGTGGCGTTTGACCTTGAGACCACGGGACTCTCACCGGAGACCGATGAGATCCTTGAGGTTGCCATGGTCCGCTTCCAGGACGGGGAGCCGGTGGAGCGATGGTCCTCGCTGGTCAACCCAGGGATCCCTGTCCCCCTCAAGACGCTTCGTCTCACCCACATTGCTGCTTCTGACCTTGCATCGAGCCCGCCGATGGCGGATTTACTGGACAAGATACAGGAGTTCCGCGGGGACCTTCCTTTGGTGGGGCACAATTCTGGCTTCGACGCCTCGTTCCTGAGCAGGCGCATCCCGGGGTTTCCCGGGGTGCCCCTCTACGACACGCTGGAGCTGTCCCGCATTGTTCTCCCCGGCTTCTCGACGTACAAACTCACAGACCTGGCTGCCGCGTTGGGAGTGCCGGTATCAGAGGCGCACAGGGCTTACGATGACGCCGAGGTCTCCGGCATCATTTTCCGCATGCTGCAGGAAGGGATAGCGGACATGTCGCCGGCTGCCCGGGATGCCGTCCGCCATCTTCTAGGTGGGGAATGGGTGGCTGCCCACATGTTTGTTGCCGCATGGGCACCGGAGGCCACGCCTGCTGTGCCCACCCAGGTCTCGCTCTTTAGCGAACCGGGCGAGGAGCCGGTTGCGGTTACTCACGTAGGGCCGGGGCCTGTTAGTGCCTCGGCGCCCGTGGGTACGGAGGGTACAGAGAGTGCTGAGGGCACGGAGAGAATCGGGGGAGTTGACGATGCGGAGGAGCTTCGCTTCGACCCCGATGCCGCGGAAAGCCCGGTGGGGCAGGCTGTCCTGTCCTGTCTGCGGAGTGGAGAGCCCTTTGAGGCGATGAACCTCGCTGAGTCAGCAGAGGTCGCGAGGTCTGTCGCCCACGCCGCGGCCCACTATGCCAAGTCAACAGGCCAGAAGGTTCTTCTCGTCGGGTTCCCCTCAGAGAGCATACCGGCTGGCGCCGTGCGGATAGGAGCGCCTGGAGACTACGTCTGCATCGCCAAGCTGGAGGAAGCCGCCAAGATAGCTCGCGCCGGCGGTTATGGTCCGGTGGACGGCGAGCAGCGACGGTTCCTGGCCTCCTTGTACAGGTGGGTCGAGAACACCTGCACCGGTGGCCTTTCGGAAGTGCAATGGGGGAGCGCGGGAGTCGAGGTTGTCCCCGAGATCGCTTGTCCCCCTAGCATGAGTTGCCGGGATGCGTGTCCTACAAGAGATCGATGCTTCTACCTGCTCTCCAAGGGTCAACTGGCCCGGTCCGGAGGCCTCCTCGCATGCGCTTCCCACGCTTCCGCGCTGTCTGTGCAGGACCGCTTCGACGTGACACTGGTCTTTGGGGCGGCCGAGTTGGGCAGGACCTGGTCATACAGGGAGCCGAGGGTGGACCTTCAAGTGTTGAAGGGCGTCCTTTCCCGCTCTAGGATGCTTCCTGAGACTCCCGCGCTGGACAGGCTGCTGTACTCCGCTGGCCAGGACATGTCCAGGGGCGGGATGGTGTCGTCCGATACCCTTCCAAATGTACAGGTGCTCGCGGCGCAGGTCTCGAAAGCCGCAAAGTCCCTCCGCGAGACGCGCGGAGGCGGCGCGCCTGAGGGGTATCCGGTAGACCCTCCGCTCCTGTGGAAGGACCTTCACGCGCTGGAGTCGGCCGCAGCGCTGCTCCAAGGGTTCTGCTCGCCGCTTGCGGGTGATGCCGCTCTCCTGGTTGAGCAGAGTTACGGAGACGAGAGCCAAAGAGGAGCCGTACTGGTAAAGCGCGCTATCTGGCCTGCCAGGGCCGCGGTGGCTGCGCTGAGGAGCCGATCAGGCAGGCTGGTTATGCTGTCGGACCTGGTCTCTGCCGCTTCGACGAGCGTAGGCGGGCGAATGTTGCTGGGACTGGACGACGAGGCTCACATCCCCCAGCCTAACGCAATCGAAAGAGGGGACCGCGTGCTCTTCGCTGTCGTGGACGGAGGGCGGATGGTCTCGCCTCAGGAGTATCCCGAGTACCTGGCGTCGCTGATTGTCCCCCTGGGGCTCACGGTCCGGAAGGGGCTTCTGGTGGCGTTCCCGTCCCGTGCGCTGCTGAAAGACACATACGCGCTTGTGCAGCCGGAACTGGAGAGCCAGGGGATCGCTGTGTACGGGCAAGGGTTGGACGGAGGCCGAAGGGTAATCGACCACCTGGCAGACGAGGACTCGGTGGTGTTCGTCATTGGAGGTAGCGGACCGGGACCCAAGGAGCCAGTTGCCCGTTGTCTCGTGCTGGCAAGAGTACCGTTCGCCCCGCCAAACCCCATGGATGAGATCCGGAGGAGGCAGGCCCGGTCGGAAGCAGGTGGGTTCGTAGAGGTCAGCGTGCGTCCCGCTGCGCTCGCTCTCCGGGCCTATATAGAGAAGATGCTGTCCTCAGGTGAGCGGCACGCCGTGATTGTGACGGATCCGAAGGCCCTGCCCGGCAAGTCCAACTGGGGAGCGGAGTTCATGGCCGCTTTCGACGACCTTCCCAGGCTGGTGTGCCCGGCTCCTGAGATCCTGTCGAGACTCCGGGATCTGGGCTAGCGGCCGGTCATGTCCATACTCAGCAAGTAGACGCACGCGCCTTGCGAGCGACGCCGCAGAGTCGCCGCTATCGTTATGGCTTTGCGCCTCGGAGCAGTCTGGCAAGTTCGGAAGCAGCCCGGGAGAGCGGCACGTCCTTCATGGTTACCAGACCCGCCCCGCGGGCCGGGATCTCCTCGGCGAGCTGTACTTCGAAGATCCGCCCTGACGCGAGTTCCTCGCTTACGAACTCCCTGATCACACAGGCTATTCCCAGCCCCACCGCGGCGAACTCCACCAGGAGGTCGTTGCTGCCCAGCTCTATCTCGGGCCTTAGAGTGACGCCCAGGGACCTTGCGTAGGTATCCAGGAACCTGCGGCTGTTGCTGCCCTTCTCAAGAAGGAGCAGCGGGTACTCGGACAACTGCTGTAGAGTGATCTTCTGCCCCTTAAGGCCCTCGAACTCCGGGCCCGCCACAAAACAGTCGTGCACCTCCAGCGTCTCTTCCACAGAGAGTGAAGGATCCTGGGGGAGAGGCAAGTTCACAATACCGAGGTCCACCTTGCCCGCCTTCAGGAGTTCGGTAGTCTCGGGAGTTGTCCTGTTCGTCACGTGGATGCGCACGTTGGGGTACATGGCGTGAAAGGCCCTCAGGTGAGGCACCAGGTAGTGTTTGCACAAGGTGTCGCCTGCTCCGACCGCGATCTCACCGTCGTCAAGGGACCGGACCTGGGCCAGTCTCTTCTCTGCCGCCGTGATGAGACCGTACGCGCTATCTACATGGCGGAAAAGAGTCTCTCCCTCAGGAGTGAGCGACACGCCACGAGGAGTCCGCTGGAACAGCTGCACCCCAAGCTGCTCCTCCAGTTTCTTGATTGCCTGAGTGAGCGCCGGCTGCGACACATATAGTCTTCTGGCGGCGCCTGAAAAGCTTCCGGCCTGGGCAACCGCGTGAAACACTCTGTAAAGGTCTAGGTTGACGTACATATAAGCCACCCTTATGACGAAGATAACGAATCAAAAGTTCACTTATAGTCTACACCGGGATATGATCCTTACGCACATGGTTTTGGGAATGATGGATCTGGGGAGGAGTCCGAATGCCGGCAACCGCGATAGTGGGAGCTAACTGGGGAGACGAAGGGAAAGGCAAGATAACCGACTATCTGGCCTTGGAATCTCACGTGGTCGTGCGGTTCCAGGGAGGAAGCAACGCCGGCCACACCGTGATCAATGACTACGGTAAGTTTGCCCTGCATCTACTGCCCTCGGGCGTTTTCAACCCGTCAGTGATAAACATCCTCGGTCCGGGCGTGGCCGTGGACATCGGCGACTTTCTCGCTGAGCTGGAGGGGTTGGTGCAGCGCGGCGTTCCGCGCCCCAAGATCATGATCTCAGACAGGGCACAGGTCGTGATGCCCTATCACAAAGACTTTGACGCATATGAGGAAGAGCGCCTCGCCGCCCGTAAGTTCGGGTCCACCAAGTCGGGCATGGCGCCCTTCTATTCAGATAAGTTCGCGAAGACCGGCATCCAGGTGGCGGCGCTGTATGATCCCGACTATCTCCGGCAGAAAGTCTCCTACGCGCTGGAGATCAAGAACGTTCTCCTGAAGCACCTCTACGGGAAGCCGCCCATCGACGGCGATGCCCTGGTCCAGAGACTCCTTGCCTGGGGTGAGCAGATCCGTCCTTATGTCGGGGACGTCGGGGCTTTCCTCCGCCAGTCTCTCAAAGAGGGCAAGAAGGTGCTGCTCGAGGGGCAGTTGGGCACGCTCAGGGATCCGGACTACGGCATCTACCCATACTCGACGTCCTCCTCGACGCTGGCAGGGTACGCGGCAGTCGGAGCCGGCGTCCCGCCGTCCGAGATAAGAGAGGTTATCGCCGTGGTAAAGGCCTACTCGTCGGCGGTCGGCGAAGGGCCGTTTGTTTCCGAACTCCACGGAGAAGCCGCCGAGGAACTCAGGCGACGCGGAGGGGATGCCGGTGAGTATGGGGCGAAGACAGGTCGTCCGCGACGGGTGGGGTGGTTTGACGTCGTAGCGACGTCCTACGGTGTCGCGGCTCAGGGAGCTACCTGCGTTGCGCTCACAAACCTGGACGTCCTGGGATACCTCAAGGAGATCCCGGTATGCGTGGCGTACGAAGTTGACGGGAAGCGCGTGACCGGATTCCCGGTCACCCCGGTCCTTTCACGCGCAAAGCCGGTCCTGCAGACTCTGCCAGGTTGGGAGACCGACATCCGTGGCGCCAAGTCCTTCGACGACCTGCCGGCTAGGGCGCAGGAGTACGTACGCTTCATCGAGCGGGCATGCGGCGTCCCCGTGAGGTACCTATCAGTCGGACCCAAGAGACAGGAGACAATAGAGCTGTGAGATTCCTCTTGACCAACGACGACGGCGTCAATGCCGATGGGCTTCGTGCCCTGATAGATAAGGTGAAAGAGCTGGATGGCCACACCGCGGTGGTGGTGGCGCCAGACCGCGAGAGGAGCGCGTGCGGCCACGGCATCAGCATTCACCACCCGATTGAGGTGAGGCCGCTTCCCTCGGACGACCCGCGAGTGAAGATCTATGCAGCCAGCGGCACGCCGGCCGACTGCGTGAAGCTTGCCGTGGCCGGACTCATGGATTCTCCGCCTGACTTCGTGATCTCGGGCGTGAACAGAGGCCCCAACCTTGGGACCGATGTGTTCTACTCAGGCACGGTGTCTGCCGCTATGGAAGGCGCTCTGCTCGGCATCCACGCGATGGCGGTTTCGGTCACCGCATTTGAGAACCTGGACTACCGCGTGGCGGCGGACTTTGCCGTGGAACAGGCCATTCTGGCAGCCTCCGACCCCGGCTGGCCGATGTTGGTCAATGTGAATGTGCCAGCCGTGTCGGGCGATGCGGTCAGCGGGGTAGCGGTTACCCGGCTGGGTGTGCAAGTGTACCGCGACGCTTTCACACGGCGCACCGATCCCAAGGGCCGCGACTGGTACTGGCTGAGCGGTGTCCTTGTGGACAACTGCGAGATCGACGATACCGATGCCTGCGCCATACGCAGGAACGTGATCTCGGTGACGCCGCTTCTTACCGACCTTACCGACAAAAACGGGATCACGATCTTGGGGGAACGGAGCCTCCACGTTCCCTCGCAGTGCGGAATACCCAGGATGAGAGGGTAATATAGAGAAACCAGGAGGCGATGCTATTTGTCTAATCCTCCTGGAAGACCCAAACATACCAGGTGGTCTGCACGGGCCAAGAGCGATGGTGTTTTCTCTTTGCGGACCGCGGGAGGCGGACTCCTCCGCGCGCTGCTCCTGGTTGTTGTCCTTATCCTTCTGGCATCTACCGTCGTCTACTTCACCAGCCTCGACGAGCGGATCCTCCAATGGGCGGTTAACGCCGGCTCGTTCGCCGTTCTGGGCGTAGCGGCGTTTCTCACCGCGAAGAGGGAAGGACAGCACGGGCTGCTCTACGGCGTCATCATCGGGGCCGGCTACGCGGTGCTGACCGCGATCATCGGAACGCTGCTGTTCCCTCCGTTCGTAGGGATTGCGGTGTTCGCGAAGAGGCTGGGCTTCTCGGTGCTCGCGGGCGCCTGCGGGGGAATCCTGGGGGTTAACTCCTAGGGCTATCCTCGAAACTGGTATGAACTCCCTGCGCAGAAGGCATCCTAGAAGGACGAACCGCGCGGGGAGGTCCGGCTATTGCGGAGGAAACACGGCTTCCTATCCCGGCGCGCAAAGGCCGCGGCCCTTGCGTGCCTCTTCCTGGTCACACTGGCTCAGGTCTTCGGCAGAGTAGGCTCTTCCGCTGCAGAAGCTGCCGCGGCGCCCTACGAGTCTCTCTTCCGGCACACGGGGCTCATAAGGAAGGGCGACAAGGGAGAACTGGTGCGCAGTCTCCAGGAGGTGCTGGATGCCCTTGGCTATCGAACCCAGGCCGACGGCGTGTTCGGCGAAAACACCAAGGCATCCCTCAAGCGTTTCCAGGAGGACCGCGGACTGTACCCCGACGGCGTAGCCGGGCCGGAGTCCCTTGCGGCTCTATCCGCCCAGTACTACAAGAAGAACCCTCCCGATACCCACACAGTGAAACGGGGAGAGACCCTCTCAATCATAGCGAGCCGGTACTCCATCAGCGTTGAGACTCTGAGCCGGATAAACCGGCTGGATGACATAGACCGGATCTACGCCGGGCAAGTGCTCCTCCTGAAGGGAGACCCTCCTCCGGCCTCCGGACAGGCCCCTGGAGAAGTCCCTGGGCAAGGTGGGGATAAGCCGGCCGGTGTTGCCGAGGACCCGGTCTCGGGAAGCGGATACGTGCCCACCGCAACCCTGCCCGTGCCAACTAAGCGAGTATGCCTGTCCTTCGACGACGGCCCTGATGTCAACACGACAAGGCAGATCCTTGCGATCCTCGACCGGTACGCCATCAAAGTTACTTTCTTCCTGGTGGGTGACAGGGCGGTCCGTAACCCGGATCTGGTACAAGAGATCGCCAAAGCCGGCCACGTGATCGGCGTTCACGGATACGACCACAAGTCCCTGTCGGGCCTGTCAGCCAGCGAGGTCAGAAAGGATCTCCAGAAGGCGCAGAACGCCATCGCGGAGATTACCGGTCAGAAGCCGCACCTGTATCGCCCGCCTGGCGGGTATCTGGACAGAGTGCAGATTGAGGAGGCCGAGCGGCTCGGCCTCACGACCCTAATGTGGACCAATATCGGCGGCGCCGACCTCCGGGCCTCATCTGCCGAGGAAGTAGCGCTCCGCGTGACTCAGGCCGCCAAAGATGGCGGAGTCCTGCTCCTCCATGAGGGCCTCCAGCATACCGTGGAAGCCCTCCCGAGCATCATCGAGACACTGGCCAGGGCCGGGTTCGGGTTCCAAAACGTATCGGAAGCAGCGCTGCGTCGCTGATTATTGCACCTGCCCGGGCGCGATGACGTCCTTTACGATCTGGCCCGCGCCTTTCACCAACTGCTGCATCTCGGCGATGGACATGCTCTGGAACATGGCGTTCTGAGCGTCAGACAGGGCGGATACCGCCTGCTGAAGCGCCATGGATACCTGCCGGTCGGCCTTCGCTTGCTGCATGGCCAGCTGCGCCCCTAGCTGGGCGATCATCTCCGATACCTGGGCCGTGTTGGACCGCAAGGACTCATTGCCCTGAGACACCGCGGCGGACAGCTGCTGGCATATTGCGAACAGGGTGTCTACGGCCTGAGAATCGGCGACGTGAGTGGACGCCTTGGAGAGACAGGCCTGCAGGTTCTGCTCGGTAGCCATCTGCTGCTCTCTGACGGCGTTTTGGACCTGAGACAGGGCGTCTTCGATCTTCTCCGCGGGCGTGGTTGGCGCTCCGGCCCCGGGAGGTTTGAAGGACTTCCTGAGCTCATCCACCACGTGGGACGACGGGCTTTCGGACTCTAGGCTGCTAATGGGGTAGTCCTCATTCTTTGGCATCTGCTGTTCCCCTTCCTCGGGATGTGCTTCTAGTTTCGACCATGGCCCCCAGGGTTATGACTTTGGCCAGCCCCGTCGCCTTCTGAGTTCGCGGGCCGCGTCGCCGGGCGCAGGAAAGCGGCGACCTTGCGCCGAACTCCGACGGGGGAGGGTCGAAGCGTGTCGAGGTTTCTTCGCGCAGGGCTGCTACGGGACCGGATTGACGACATAGTGGACGCGTCATCTCAGTTGGTCAAGGAGATCAATCTGGGTGACCAGAAGCTTCGCCGCCTTGCCGCCGATATCCGCGACATGGCCCTGGACCTTCGCGATTTCATTGACCGCTGGGATTGCGAGCCCCTTATCTACACGGGCCGCGGCAGCACCGACGAGATCATCTCGCTCCTGGACGGACTGTTATCCAAGGCCGAGGGCATGATGAGAGACCTGCACAGCAAGGGCGGCCAGCAGTCCTAATCGCTCTGGCCGATCCCCCGAGGGCACCCGCTCCTTCGCTCAGGTAGCGCCGTCTCCTCTTTACACGTTTGTGCAGCCACGCAACCTTGAATGGCCGGTGCGGGAGAGATAGACTTCATCTCGGAGGGGATTCCATGCCTATCTTTGAGTATCGTTGCGGCGATTGCGGCAAGGCCTTTGAGTTCTTCCAGAGAGGCAAGGATACCCCTGAGTGCCCGTCCTGCGGCTCCAAGAACCTCAAGAAGCTCATGTCGACGTTCAGTTCCCACGTCCAGGGCGGCACCGGAGGGGGAAACCGGGGCGGGAGTTGCGGAGGCTGCTCCGGCGGGACTTGCTCCAGCTGCGGAAAGTAGATAAGTGATTAGTGATCGCGGATCTGGACAGATTTCTAGGGGAGATCGTGTGACCTGTGCGTACCGCCGCCCTTTTGCGGCGTAGTAAGGTGTGTGACAGCAAGTACACGAAGGAGGCACGCCAATGTCGCAAGGGCCCGAAGGGCGCAAGGACCTCTGGTCCAGGCTCGGACAGACGCTCCGGAGCGGCGCCGAAACCATCGTCCAGGAGACCAAGGAACTCACCCGGACCGGGAAGCTCCGGGTGGAGCTGATGTCCTTGGAGAACGAGCGCAACCGCAAGTTTGAGGACATCGGTCGCAGCGCTCACACCCTCTACAAGGGTGGAGTCACATTCCCGCCGGAACTCGCAGAGCTTTTTGCCGCGGTCGATCTGGTCGAGCGGCGCATTGACGAGAAGCGCCAGGAGATCGAGAGCCTCCGCGCCGCCGAGACCAAGCCCGAGGAAAAGCCCGCCGAGGAGAACATGTTCTGCCCCCAGTGCGGCGCCAAGGTGAACCAGGGCGACGTCTTCTGCTCCAAGTGCGGCACCAGGGTGGTCTAGAGTCCACCGAAGTCGCCGGCTAGTGAGCCACGAATCGATATCTGTAAATCGGAAACCAGGTATAGGGAACGGACCCCCCTCGGGGGTCCGTTTTCATTGCACCGCCATCCACAAGGGATAATCGAGGGTGTTGTGGAAGGATCCGCCCTGTGGGTCAACATGGGAAGCGCCCCAAGTGGGGAAGCTTCTGTGCGAAGAGAGGGATTTGCGCATGTCTGCAGCGGTACTCGAGGGTAAGGCAGTTGCGGCCGCCATTAGGGAAGAGGTTAGGGCCCAGGTAGCCCAACTGAAAGAGAAAGGGATTACCCCCAAGATGGCGGTCGTCCTGGTGGGTGACGATCCCGCATCGGTGCTCTACGCAAGGTCCAAGGAGAAGGCCTGCAAGAACTCGGGCATCGACTTCGAACTACATAAGTTTGCCGAGACGGCGACCGAGGATGAGGTCATCGCAAAGCTGGGCGAGCTGTCCAAGGACGCGTCGGTCCATGGGATCATGCTGGAGCTCCCGCTGCCCAGGCACATGAACAAGGAGCGGGTGATGATGGCCGTCGATCCCGAGAAGGACGTGGACGGCATCAGCCCCGTCAACAGGGGACGGATGTTCACCCACAAGGATGGCCTGTTCCCGGTCACTCCCCAGAGCTGCATTGAGATTATGAAGCGCCAGGGGATCACCCTGGAGGGCAAGAACGTCTGCCTGGTAGGCAGGGGAGATACAGTTGGCAAGCCCCTAATCTTCCTGCTGCTCAACGAGAACGCCACGGTGACCGTCTGCCACACCCGCACCAAGGACCTGGCCAAGCATACAAAGGTCGCTGACATCGTTGTCGCGGCCGCGGGCAAGGCAAACCTCATCACCAAGGACATGATCGCGCCAGGAACCATCGTGGTAGATGCCGGTATCAACGACCTCGACGGCAAGACCGTCGGCGACGTGGACTACGAGGCGGTCTCCGCGCTTGCCTCTGCTATCACCCCGGTACCGGGGGGCGTCGGCAGCCTTACCACCGCCCTGATCCAGAAGAACCTGCTCAAAGCCATTGAACTGCAAGGAGGCAAGGGTCAATGAGCGAGCTCTTCGAGAAGAGCCTCACCGATGTGCTGAAGGTGTCCGCATCCAGTGAGCCTACTCCAGGCGGCGGTAGCGTTGCGGCTATAGTCGCCGCGTTCGCAGCCTCAATGTCGGCTATGGTCGGCAACCTCACGATCGGCAAGAAGAAGTACCGGGACGTGGAAGCCGAGATCACCATGCTTCGTGACCGGGCGCTGGGCCTGATGAACCGGATGGAGGAGCTGGTTGAGGCGGATATGTCCCAGTTCCGCCGGTTCATGGAGTACTACAAGATGCCCGCGGCGACCGATGAGGAGAAGGAGCGCAAGGAGCACCTGATCCAGGAAGCCCTGAAGGGCGCCACTGAGACGCCGCTGGAGATCGCCCGCGCGTGCCTGGAGATCCTTAAGGTTGTGGACGAGGTCGCGCCCATTGGCAACACCATGGCCATTAGCGATGCCGGCGTATCGGCGTACCTGGCCGAAGCCGCGCTCATGGCAGCGCTCCTCAACGTTGATATCAACCTTCCGAACCTCAAAGATGCTTCCTTCGCCGAAAAGGCAAAGCAAGACAAGGAAGGCCTGATTCATCAGGCCCGGGAGATCAAAGAGCGAGCGTTAGCCACTATTTCTCGTCGGATGGCGGGTTAGGTTCTCTTCTGAAGAAACGGAGACGGGGGCGCCTCTGCGGGGGCGCTTCCTCGTTTTTTTCCGCCGTAGCATCCGCCGTGAACCGGGGACGCCTCACGTTTCTCTGTGGTCTCTGGTATCCGGTGTACACATCGTAGGAGTGGCTGTGGTTGTCAGAGACCTCGGTCACGCCGGCCAACTGGTGGACGTGGCCCAATA
>CAZRRG010000060.1:0-13198 GCA_964602455.1 uncultured Eubacteriales bacterium
GCAAGTCAGGGCAGCCCAGGGAGCGGCTCCTCTCCATGCTGGCTGAAGTGCAAGGTGTGTACGTCCCGTCACGGTACCAGGTGGAGTACAAGCCCGACGGCACGATAGCGGCTATAACGCCGGACCGGGTCGTGCGGAGGCGTGTGCTGCCCTCCCTGGAAGGGGCGCCGTTCCCCAGAGACCCGATCATCCCCCTGATCCCTCCGATACATGACCGCGCCATGGTGGAAGTGTTCCGGGGCTGCACACAGGGCTGCAGGTTCTGCCAGGCCGGAATGCTGTACCGGCCTGTCCGGGAACGGGAGATGGGGACGGCTGGCGCTCTGGCGATGGATATCCTCGAGCGGTCCGGGTACGATGAGGTGTCACTGGTATCTTTGTCGTCGGCGGACTACTCCCGCATCGAAGACCTGGTGAAGGACCTCCTCCAAGACAAGGCTTGCGGCGCAAGGGTCTCGCTTCCTTCACTCAGGGTCGACTCCTTCTCCGTGGGTCTGGCCGAACTCATTGGCGGGGCCACCAAGAGCGGGCTTACGCTGGCTCCGGAGGCAGGGTCCCAGAGGATGCGGGACGTCATCAACAAGAAGGTCACCGAAGAGGAAGTGGAGGAGGCCGCCAGAGCCGCTTTTCTGGCCGGGTACAGCCACATTAAGCTCTACTTCATGATCGGGCTGCCCGGCGAAACCGACGAGGACGTCCTGGCCATAGGGCGCCTTGCGCAGAAGGTGCGGCAGATCGGGCGCGACATGGGCAGGCGGCCGACGGTAGTGGTCTCGGTATCCGGTTTCGTTCCCAAGCCCCACACGCCATTCCAATGGGAAGCCGCAACAAGGCCGGACGAGCTTCAGAGGCGGCAGCACCTGCTGCGGGGTGCGCTTAAGGGTCCGGGATTGGAGTACCGGTACCATGATGCCCAGGTGACCCAACTGGAGGCGGTCTTCGCGCGTGGGGATCGCAGGCTGGCCGCATCGGTTGAACTGGCATTCCGCAAGGGGATGCGCTTCGACGCCTGGCCGGACCGGATGAACGCGGAAGCGTGGCGCGAGGTTTTCGCAGAGTCCGGAATCGATCCCGAGTTCTACGCTCACAGGGAGCGGCTCAAGGATGAACTGCTGCCGTGGGACCACCTGTCGCCGGGTGTCCGGAAAGCCTTCCTGTGGTCCGAGCGCGAGAAGTCACGGGAGAGAGCGCTCACCGTGGACTGCCGCGGCGGCCACTGCACTCTGTGCGGCGTCTGTCCCGACTTGGGCGTAAAGGTTTCTCTTGCCAAGGGTGGTGCCAAGCAATGAAGGTCCGGGCTAAGTATGAGAAGGGCGATAAAGTAAGATTCCTGGGCCACCTCGATGTCCAGAGAGTGGTCCAGATCGCCGCTTCCCGGGCCAAGTGGCCCTTGGAGATGTCGCAGGGGTTTAACCCCAGGCCAAAGTTTTCGTTCTACTCGCCGTTGCCTGCAGGCACCGCAGGCCGGGAAGAGTACTTTGACGCGGTCCTCAGCGCGCCGTGGAGTCTCAGAGACCTGGCCATGAGCCTTGCTCGCGCCCTGCCCGAGGGATTCTCTCTCCACGAGATCCAAGAGGCGCCCCAGAGGGAGGAGCCTTTCGAGTCGAGGATCGCCGCGTCCCTGTATGGCCTTGACCTCCGGGGAATAGACCCGCGGGAGCTCTCGAGAGCCCTGGACGCTTTCATGGCGGAGGATTCGGTGCCATTTGTGGTTGTACGCCCCAAAGAGAAGAAGACCGTTGACCTAAGGCCGTTTGCGCTCCACATAAGCGAGCCAGAGGCCGTCTCTGAAGAGCGCGTCGTCCTCGAGATGACGCTCGGTCACAACGACGGGCGCACCGTACGCCCTCAGTGGGTGCTAGGTTCGCTGGCACAGTTCGGTTTGGACCTTGACCCGCTAGAGGCCATTATTGACAGAAGGAAGATACTGCTTGAACAACGAGAAAACTGATGGAACGACCCCCGTCCCCGTGAGCGGGGAAATTGGGGAGAAGATTGTCTCGGAAACCGAGGAGAGCACGCAGGAGCAACCCAAGAAGAAACCCAGGTACCGGAGGCCGCGGAGGCGGTCCAAGAACCCGAAGCCTCGAAACCTGGCCGATGCCAGGGAGATGGCCGACGAACCGCCCGTCGATGATGGTCCGGACCAGGAGCCTGCGCCCGTGCTCGCAGAGGAACCTCCTAAGGAGGTTGCCCCGCCAACTCCCATGGAGCCCGAGAAGACCGGGGAACCTTTGCAGGAGATATCGCCTGAAGAGCCTCCTGCCCAGCCCAAGCCCTCTAAGAGCAGAAGGCGGAAGCGATCGAAGGGTGCCGCAAAGGGAGAGGCACAGACGCAGCCTGCGGCCACGGAAACCGGCTCTGTAGATCCGTCCGCCAAAGAGCGCGCCGCCAAGGAGCAAACAGCCGACGAATCTGCACCGGCAGAGCCTGCAAGCAAGGAGCTTGAGGCCAAGGAGGCGGCAGCCGCACCCAGGCCGGCACCGCTGGAGGTAGAGGATGAAGAAGCTTCGCCTCTGCCGCCCGCAAGCACCCCGGAGGGTCAAACGCAGGTCCAGAAGGGGCGCAAGAAGAAGGGCAAGCGGCAACCCTCGGGAGGAAGACCTCACGCGGAGGGCTCAGGCGAGATTCGTCCGCTTGTGAGCAGGGAGATCCTAGTTAGCGCCGCAAAGGACGAGACCCGGGTGGCCCTGGTTGAGGACGGCGTTGTGGTCGAGTTCTACGTAGAGCGTCCATCCAGCCAAAAGATCGCCGGAAGCATCTTCTTGGGGAAAGTCACTAACGTGCTCCCCGGGATGCAGGCCGCCTTCATCGACATCGGCGAGGAGAAGAACGCCTTCCTGTACGTTGACGACGCCATTCTGCCTCCGAACCTCGAGGACACCGATGCAGCTCCCGAACTGAAGAGCCGCAGGAAGAAGACCATCACTGAACTGGTCAAACCGGGACAGGAAGTGATGGTGCAGGTCGTCAAGGAAGCCATAGGCACAAAAGGCGCCAGGGTGACCAGGCACGTGACGTTCCCGGGCCGCTACATGGTGCTTATGCCCACGGTGAGCTACGTGGGCGTCTCCCGGAGGATCGTCGACGACGAGGAACGTAAGCGGCTCCGCCAGATCGCCAGGGACCTGAAGCCAAAGGATATGGGCATCATCATCAGGACCGTGGCCGAGAAGAAGACCAAGGAAGAGCTTGAGCGCGACCTCCAGTTCCTTCTCAAGGTATGGGATAAGGTGCAGAAACGGGCGCGCTCCTCAAAGGCGCCCTGCCTCATCCACAGCGATCTCGGCCTTACCTTCCGGGTGGTGAGGGATGAGCTGAACCAGGAGACTACTCGCATGCTGGTCGATGACGTGAACACCTACAGCCGCATCCTTGACCTCTTGGATTCGGTCTCGCCCGAGATGAAAGAACGAGTCATCTATTACCGCGACAGAGAGTACCCGCTCTTCCAGCTGTACGGTGTCGACGCCGCGGTCGAGAGGGCATTGGGCAGGCAGGTGTGGCTCAAGTCCGGAGGATACCTGGTGATCGACAAGACGGAGGCCCTCACGGTGATCGACGTCAACACCGGCCGGTACGTTGGTAACAAGAACCTGGCCGATACGGTGTTCAAGATCAACATGGAGGCCACTGAGGAGATAGCCAGGCAACTGCGACTGAGAGATATCGGCGGCATCATCGTGGTCGACTTCATAGACATGGAGATACCTGAGCACAGGCAGAAGCTGCTCGCCGAGATGGAGAAGCAACTGCGGCACGACCATACGAAGACGGTCGTTGTCGGGCTTACGGGCCTGGGCCTGGTGGAGATGACCCGCAAAAAGGTAAGGCAGAGCATCGACGCAGTCATGATGAGGATGTGCCCCTATTGCGGCGGAAAAGGAATCGTCCTGTCCGAGGAGACCGTGGCCGGGAGGGTGAGGCGCGAGATCCGGAGGATACTGAGCAACTCCCAGAGCGAGGCAATACTGGTCGAGGTGCATCCGGGCGTCGCCTCCTACCTTATCGGCCCCGGCGGCGCCAATCTCAAGGAACTGGAGAAGGAGACAGGCCGTAGCATCTTCATCCGCGGTACCGATGCCCTCCACCTTGAGGAGATGAACGTGAAAGCCGTGGGCACCAGGGAGGAGATCGCCAACAAGGCTATCCCGGTTCAGGTGGGAGATGTTCTGGAGGTCATGATCGAGGAAGCCCATGAAAAGAACCCACAGGATGGCATAGCCCGGCGAGAGAGTTTTGTGATAGACGTAGAAGGTGCGGGAGGAAAAGTGGGTCAGCGGGTGGTCATTGAGGTGATCTCGGCTCACCGCACTTTTGCCAAGGCCAGAACGATAACACCCCAGGTCAAGGATAGGGTTTCTTGACACTGTCAGGGTGCCATGCTAGACTAATGCGGTATCTTTGCGTGAGTGACGAAGGTAGGGGTGTCCAAGTTGTACGCGATACTCGAAACAGGCGGTAAGCAGTACAAAGTCTCGCCAGGCGAGACCATCAGAGTCGAAAAAGTACCCGGAATCCGCGGGGAATCCTACGTGTTTGACAAGATCCTTGCGGTCAGTGACGAGGGCTCCATCAAGTGCGGCAATCCCTATCTCACCGGCGCCGCCGTGAAGGCTACAGTAGTAAGGCAGGGCAAAGCCCGCAAGATCCTTGTGTTCAAGTACAGGCACAAGACCAACTATAGGCGCAGGTATGGCCACAGGCAGCCGTACACCGAGGTACGGATTGACTCGATCGAGGCCAATGCTGAAGGCAAAGTTACTGCGTAAAGCCGGTACTATCGGCGGAGGAGTCCTCTGCGGCTTCACAGTCGAGGGACACGCCGGTTTCGCGAAACACGGGAAAGATATCGTGTGTGCCGGGGTGTCGGCCATCGCCCAGGCGGCACTGTTTGGACTGAAAGACATCCTGGGTGACGCCGTGAAGTCCGAGATAAGCCCGGGATACCTTCAGGTGAGCGTGGATGAGCGCCACGCCTCCGAAGAGGGTCCCAAGGCGATCTTCAGGACTCTGGAACTGGGACTCAAGGCGATAGAGCACTCGTATCCCGGCGCAGTTGAACTCAGTGAGTCACCGGAGTAGAGAAGATTTGATGACCAAGGAGGGACCGACATGCTGCTAGATCTGCAGCTGTTCGCCCACAAGAAGGGTATGGGCAGCTCCCGTAACGGGCGCGACTCCAAGCCCAAGATGCTGGGAGTAAAGAAGCACGATGGCCAGTTTGTCCTGGCCGGCAACATTATCGTCCGCCAGAGAGGCACCCAGGTCCATCCGGGTCTTGGCGTCGGTCTCGGCAGGGACCACACGATCTTCGCGAAGGTTGATGGCTACGTCTCCTTCAAGCGCAAGGGCAAGGACGATAAGATTGTCCACGTTATGCCTGAGGCCCCTGCGGCAGCGGTTGCCGCGGGCGAGGATCAGTAGGGAAGAGATACAACTACCGAAGCAGTGGAGCAGGGATGAAAGCGGCGGATGAGAGTCCGCCGCTTTTTGCTCACCAAGGGGGCTTTCGACATGACCAGGTTCATCGACAAGGTCAAGGTCCACCTGAAGGCAGGGGATGGCGGCAGGGGCAGCGTCGCCTTTAGGCGCGAGAAGTACGTGCCGCGAGGGGGTCCCAACGGAGGAGACGGCGGGGATGGCGGCAGCGTCATCTTTGTCGCGGATCCCGGCATGAACACCCTCTATGACTTCCACTACCGCCCGCACCTGAACGCCAGGAACGGCGGTCCGGGTCTTGGGGACAAGAAGTCCGGCCCCAAGGGCGAGGACCTCATCGTGAGGCTTCCCCCCGGCACGACGGTTCGCGACGCCGAGACAGGCGAGGTGATAGCCGATCTCGTGACCGAAGGGGAGGAGGTTGTTGTCGCCAAAGGCGGCAAGGGCGGGCGAGGCAACCAGCACTTTGCGACCGCTACCAACCGCGCCCCCCGGTACGCCGAGGACGGGACTCCCGGTGAAGAAAGGGAGGTCATCCTGGAGCTTAGGTCCATCGCCGACGTCGGCCTCGTCGGGTTCCCGAACGCCGGAAAGTCCACGCTCCTCCGCGCTATCTCCAATGCCACGCCTGAAGTCGGCGACTATCCGTTTACCACGCTGACCCCCCACTTGGGCGTGGTTGAGCGAGGGGACGAGAAGATCGTGGTGGCGGACATACCCGGGCTCATCGAAGGGGCCAGCGAAGGCAAAGGCCTGGGGCATGAGTTTCTACGGCACATCGAGCGCACTTCGGTCCTACTATATGTTGTGGACGCTCTGGGCTTTGACCGGATGGAGGTTCGGGACGCGGCGTCGGACTTTGCGGCGGTGCGCAGGGAAGTGATGGCGTACAGCGAGGCCATGAAGGCGAAAGCCAGCCTTATAGCCGTTAACAAGATCGACCTTGTTAGTTCCTTGGAGCGGCGAAGGGAAATCGAGGAAGAACTGAAAGCGCTCTCCGATGCCCCGGTGTTCCTGATATCCGCCCAGATGAAAGCAGGTTTGGATGAGTTGATCGATGAGCTATTCAGGGTTACTCTGTCGAACAGAGCGAGCGCCAGCGCCATATAAAGAAGGATTTCCGAGTCCCGCATAGAATGCAGAAAACCGTAAGTAGGCTGCATGTTCCGTCAGGCGGTTTCCGGTCTTGGTCTTGGAGGCGCTTTGGTGACAGCAATCGGGATAATGGGCGGTACCTTCGATCCTATCCATTTCGGGCATCTAAGGGCTGCTGAAGAAGTTCTACAGGGATTCGGGCTTGAGAGGGTAGTATTCGTGCCTTCCGGGAGACCTCCGCATAAGCCGGTCTTGGAAGTTACACCCCCAGAGCACCGTTACCTCATGACACTGCTCGCTACAGCAGACAATCCACACTTCGAGGTATCCCGCACTGAGATCGACAGGGTCGGACCGTCATATACCCTGGATACTCTCAAAGAACTGCGCAAGATCTACAGCCCAGAAACAGCCTTCTATTTCATCACGGGTCTGGACGCCATCCTTGAGATATGCACCTGGTCCAGGTACCAGGAGCTTTTCGGCCTGACCGACTTTGTGGCGGTTACGCGCCATGGCTACAGCGTGCAGGCGCTTTCGGACTTGGAGCGGACCTTGGGGCAGGAGAGGTTCGGTAAGATCCATCCGTTCCCGGTGACGCTCTTGGCCATAGCCTCAACCGATATCCGCCGCGCTGTGCGGGAGGGCAGGTCCACCCGGTATCTGGTTCCGGACACCGTTGATAAGTACATACGGAAAGAAGGGCTGTATCTTACTGACTCGGAAAGACGCGTGAACAAGACAGGCGGCGCTGGTTGGTTAACCTGAGAGACCGCCAAAACGCGCTTTTCATACATGCGGAATGGTCTTATGAGCTGCATACCGGCGAGAGGAGGTGACATCTTGAAGACGCTGTACATCGGGAATCTGCCCTGGAGTACCACTGATGAGGAGCTGGCTAAAGCGTTCAACCAGTATGTCGAGGTGAAGAGCTGCCGCATCATCACAGATAGGGCGACCGGCAGGTCCCGCGGATTCGGGTTCGTCGAGGTCGATGACGCCGATGCTGAGAAGGCTGTCGAGGCCGTGAACGGGACCCTACTTGGCGGACGTCAGATTATTGTCAACGAAGCCCGCCCGCGCCAGCCCAAATACTAATAAGGCAGGGCAGACGCATCGGAATTGCCTCCTTCTCTCCTCTTGGGATTTGGAGGCTATTCATTTTTGGAACTCGCACGTTATGACGCAAGTCTAAGATCATAACTTCACAAGTCCGGGGTGAGTGAAGCGAACGAGGACCTTCGCCTGGCCTGGAGCATCGCCCGACGGCGCCTCTCGGGAGCGAGGCTTCTGCACACCGAAGGAACTGTTAGGGCCGCGTTAGCACTTGCTGCCGCTTTTGGCGCCGATCCACAGAAGGCCGCAATAGCGGCTGTCCTACATGATATTGTCAGGGACGAGGCCCCGGCCGAACTTGTGCGACTGGCGCGAGCGAAAGGTATAATGGTGAGAACAGAGGACGAAATCCGTCCGGTTTTGCTGCACGGAAGGATCGCGGCAGCCATAGCCAAGGAATCGGGCATCACGGATCCGTGCATCCTGGCTGCTATCGAGTCCCATGTCACCGGCCGCGCAGGGTGGACAGGCCTTGAGCAGACGCTGTACCTGGCGGACAAGATCGAAGAAACCCGGGACTATCCCGGAGTGCATAAACTGAGGGAACTTGCCATGGAAGGCAAGGTGAAGGAAGCCCTCAAAGAAGCGCTGAAGGTATCAATCAAGCATTCATTGGACGCAAGTCCGTCGTTTGTCGATCCGGAAACGGTGGTGGTCTTCAATGAGGTCTCGCAGAACCTCGCGCAGGCACCAGAGCAATGATAAGGGCGGAATAGAAGAAACCAGAGTGTTCCAGGCGAGTGAAGTGCGGCGCCCCAGGCGGAACTGGGTTAAGCTCGTTGGTCTCGTCGTCTTCATGGCCGTGCTGTTCCTGGGAGGAGTCGCCTACGGCTTCTACCATTACTGGAAGAATCCCAGCCTGGAGGGCCTGATCCCGGAGAGCGAACTGGATATCTGGCCCGGAAGGATCAACATCCTTGCGTTGGGGATCGACTCAGGCATCAACGGCAAACCTGTGAACCCGCAAGCCACCATGACCGGCACCCGGTCGGACACCATGATTCTGGTTAGTTTCGATCCGGAGACCAAGGACGTCGGGCTCTTGTTCATTCCTCGCGATACCAGGGTTTTCATACCTGATGGGCATGGCTACGAGAAGGCCGCTCACGCTCACGCTTACGGTGGCCCCGACCTTGCCATCCGGACGGTAGAGCAGTTCCTGGACGTTCCCATCCACCACTACGTCCGCGTTGACTTTGAGGGGTTCAAGAGGGTTGTCGACGCCTTAGACGGTGTTGAGTTCGACATCCCTCAAGACATGTACTACAGCGACCCGAGCCAGAACTTGCTCATTGACCTTAAAAAGGGGCCCACCGTTCTCGACGGCGACAAGGCTCTCCAGCTCGTGCGTTACCGGCAATACGAGAACGGCGACATCGGCCGCGTTGCAGTTCAGAAGAAGTTCCTGGAAGCGCTCTTTGCGAGGGCAAAGAGCCTGTCCACGGTGCTGAAGATCCCGCAGCTTTACACGGCTCTCGCGCCATACGTGAAGACCGACCTGACCTATGACGACATCGTCAATCTGGCCAGCCTGGCCTCGGACGTGTCTCTCGAGTCCTTGAAGATTGCCACTGTTCCCGGCATCGACAAGTACATCGACGATGGTCATGGCGAGCTCAGCTATTGGGTCGCGGACTCGGAGCAGACCGCTAAGCTTGTGGATGAACTCATCCGAGGCATCAGCAGGGAGCGGAACGCCAGCATCTCGGTTGCGGTGCAAGAGGGCAACGGGGTCGCAGGGTCAGCCGATGCCCTCGCCGCCTCGCTTCGGGCCGAAGGGTTCAACGTCGTGTCGGTAGGGAAAGCAAACCGGCAGGATTACCAGGAGACCCGGATCGTGGCCCCGTCGGGCAAGAGATCCTCTCAGTATCTTGTGCTGACCGGCATTTCGGCCAGCTGCCCGGGCGCCAAATCGTTCACAGGGAGTGTGCCGGAAGGGGCGGACGTGTTAATAATAGTAGGCAAAGACTTCACGCAATCGTTCTGATGCGCAGGAGGTGCGGATGCAATAAGTAGTCCTAAAGAGCTGGCCACTGCCGTGGCTTCCTCCTTGGAGGCCGGCAAAGCGGAGAACGTGACTGTGCTTTCCGTTGGAGAGATGACCACAATCGCCGATTACTTTGTGATAGCATCGGGGTCCACGCAGCGGCAGGTTAAGGCGCTGGCAGACCGTGTGACTCTGAACCTCGCAGATGCCCGCAAGCCATCCCACGTTGAGGGTTATGACGCCGGAGTATGGGTGCTCATGGACTTTGGTGACGTCGTCGTGCACGTGTTCCGCGAACAGGAGCGCGCCTTCTACGGACTGGAGAGGCTGTGGGGTGACGCCCCCAGGCTGGATTGGGCGAGGTAAACTGCCAAGAAACCTATTGCGCCTCTCGCGAATCGCGATTATAGTGTAAACCACAACTGAATAGCACCTCTTTCATCAAGAGGCGGCGGAGGGACAGGCCCGATGATGCCACGGCAACCACTCCTCGCGGAGAACGGTGCCAACTCCTGCGGACGTTAGTCCGGAAGATGAGAGTGAAGGTGACGCAGAATGCTACCCTTCCCTCGGAAGGGTTTTACTTTTGATGGGGGTATGAGCGATGGCCAGGTTCTACAACCGCCTAAAACAGGGCCACTTCACCGTAACTGTCGAGATCGACCCTCCCAAGGGTTCCGATGTCCGCAAAACCCTGGAGAAGGTCCGCATGTTCTCGGATAGGGTGGATGCCGTCAACGTGGCGGATTGCCCCATGGCCAACGTGCGAATGAGCCCAATCACGCTTGCGCACCTCATCCAGCGTGACGTAGGAGTCGAGGCTGTTTTCCACCTTACCTGCCGGGATAGGAATGTCATCGGCCTTCAGGCCGAGCTCTTGGGGGCCGCGGGCCTGGGTGTGCGGAACATACTCGCCCTTCACGGCGACGATCCAGTCAGGGGAGACCATCCCTCAGCGCGAGGGGTGTTTGAGGTCGACTCGGCGGGTCTCATCAGACTGGCGTCGACGCTAAACAGGGGAGAGACTATCTCCGGATCCTCGCTTGACCAGGGGACCGACTTCGCCATCGGCTGCGTGGCCAATCCGACCGCTCCGGACCTCGGCGCCGAAGTGGCGAGGCTTGAACAGAAAGTGGCTGCAGGAGCCCACTTTGTCCAGACTCAGCCGATATACGATCCCCGCTCGCTGGAGCGGTGGCTCTCACGGACAAACGGCAGGATAGACGTTCCTATACTGTACGGGATGCTCCCGCTGAAGGATTACGAGTTTGCGTGCCGCCTACGACAGACCGTCCCGGGCATCGAGGTGCCTGATTGGGTCCTGGACAGGATGAGGCAGGGGGGCCAGGGCGAAGGGATCGCCCTTGTGGGCGAGTTCGTGCGCGACGTGCATTCGATGATCGACGGTCTCCACATCTTCCCCATGAACAGCGCTAAGCGAGTGCTGGCTGTCATAGGCGTCCTTGATGAACTGGGCGTGCTTGGAAGGAGGGGATTCGCCGATGGCGACGCTGCCCATAGGTAAGGGAGTCACAGTATTTGACGGGGCGACCGGCACCGTCATCCAGTCCATGGGACTGCGGCCGGGGCTCTGTCCCGACATCTGGTGCCTGGAGGCGCCTTTGGCGGTTGCCGAGGTACACCGCCGCTACGTCGAAGCGGGCGCTCAGGTCGTCGAGACCAACACCTTCGGAGCGACGTCTTTGCGACTCGCGCATTTCGGCCTGCAGGACAGGGTGCGGGACATCAATGTCGCAGCTGTCAGGATTGCCCGAGAGGTAGCCGGAGGCAAAGCCCTGGTGGCCGGATGCATCGGGCCTCTCGGTTCTCTGGTGGAGCCGCTGGGAGAAGTCACGTTTGACCAGGCATATGACGCTTTTGCCGCCCAGGTGGATGCCCTTATCGAGGGAGGACCCGACCTCCTCGTGATCGACACCATAGCAGACCTGAACGAGATGAGGGCCGCGATCCTGGCCTGCAAGGACAGGGCTCCGGACGTTCCTCTTATCGCCCATATGACTCTCGACCCGCGGGGCAGGTCCTTTACCGGCACGTCTCCCGAGGTTGCGGGAGTAGTCATGCAGTCGATGGGCGCCGACGCGGTGGGCTTCAACTGCTCGGTTGGGCCCGACCTGCTTGTGGATGCGGTCAAGCGGCTCGCGGCTGTCGCGCGGGTTCCGGTTTCGGTGCAACCCAACGCGGGTCTGCCTCGGCTCGGCACGGATGGCAGGACGATGTTCCCGATGGGGCCCGAGGAGTTTGCGTCCTACGGCTCGAGGTTGGTTGCCGCCGGCGCGTCAATTGTGGGCGGGTGCTGCGGCACCACACCGGAGCATATACGCCTCCTACGCGGGGCGGTATCTGGGCTTACACCCGGCTCGGGCTTGGCGGCGGGTTCCATCCCCGGCGGCTCCGGATCGACAGAGCTTTCCCGAGCACCTGTTGGCCCGCTTGGCAGGGAGTTCTGTCTCGCCTCCCGCACGCAAGCTGTGTTTGCGGTGGAGGAGAACCTCCCCCTGCTGATCGGCGAGAGGATCAACCCGACGGGAAGGAAAGCCCTTACACGAGACATCAGCGAGGACCGCTTCACCTTGCTGCGCCAGCAGGCAAGATCTCAGGTGGAGGCAGGAGCGGTGATCCTGGACGTCAACGTGGGCGTGCCGCTCATAGATGAGACTAGGGCCATGAGCAGGGCCGTGAAGGCTGTACAAGATGCGACGCCGGTACCGGTCTCAATCGACTCCACTTCTTCCGCCGCCATTGAGGCAGGGCTCAGGAGCTTCGTGGGCAAGGCGCTGGTGAACTCCGTCAGTCTGGAGGAAGGGAAGGCTGAGAGCCTGCTGCCTATCGCCAAGCGGTACGGGGCCGCGGTGCTGGGGCTGACCATCGACGAGAAAGGCATCCCCGCTACTGCGGAGGCAAGGCTGGACATCGCTCGCAGGCTCGTCGAGAAAGCCGAGTCCTACGGCATCCCGAGGTGGGACGTAGTCATAGACCCGCTTGCGCTGACTGCCGGGGCGCAGCAGTCCCAGGCTGTGGAGACGCTCAAGGCAGTGAGGCTTATCAGGGAAGAACTCGGGTGCCGCACGTCGTTGGGCGTGTCCAACGTCTCCTTCGGCTTACCGTCGCGGTCTTTCCTCAACGCCGTCTACCTGAACATGGCGCTCTCTGCGGGGCTGGATATGGCGATCGTGAATCCTACCGACGAGAGGATCATGGATACCGTACGGGCCGTGAGAGTATTCCTGAACAGAGACGTATCGGCAAAGCAGTACATCGGGGCCGTGGGCCCGAAGAAGCTCGTGCACACTGAAGATGAGGCGCTTGTCAAACACGCGGCGGCTGGCGGGAAAGCCGAGGCTGTAGTGGCCGGCGGCAAGCCACCGGAGCAGGCCGGTGTTGCTGGCGGGCAGGCCGGTGTTGCAGGCGAGCAGGCTGGTACTGCAGGCGAGCAGGTTGGTACCGCGGGTGGGCAGGCAGATCAGTCCACAGAGATCCGGGAGGCAGTGTTGCAGGGCGATAAGGATGCCATCGTCCCCCTCATCGAGCAAGCACTCC
>CAZRRG010000061.1:0-12935 GCA_964602455.1 uncultured Eubacteriales bacterium
GTGGCCCCCACTCCATGTACGGATACGGGTTCTTCTTCGAGTTCCAGCTCCTATGCAACAAGGGTTACGGGGTCATCTACACCAACCCGCGCGGGAGCGCAGGCTTCGGCCAGCACTTTGAGGCCGCGGTCAACGGCGACTACGGCGGCAAGGACTACCTGGACCTCATGGCCTGGACCGACGCGGCCATCAAGCACACCGGCTGGATCGACGAGAAGAGGATGGCCGTCGGCGGCGGCAGCTACGGCGGGTTCATGACCAACTGGATCGTGGGACACACCGACAGGTTCGCGGCCGCTGTCACGATGAGGAGCATCTCCAACTGGATCTCGTTCCACGGAGTGTCCGACATCGGTTACACCTTCACGGATCGCGAGGTCCAGGGTGACTTCTACAAGGACATCGACAAGCTGTGGTACCACTCGCCGCTCAAGTACGCGGCCAACGTCACCACGCCGCTGCTTATACTCCACGGCGAGAACGACATGCGTTGCCCCATCGAGCAGGGCGAGCAGTTCTACATCGCCCTCAAGAAGCTAAAGAAAGTGGTCGAGATGGTGAGGTTCCCCGGCTCCAACCACGAGCTCTCCAGGAGCGGAAAACCGACCCTCAGGGTGGCAAGGCTGAACCACATCATCCGCTGGTGCGACGAGCACATCAAGAAGGATCCGGCCGACTACGAACCGGCCCTGTAAGGAGGAACACCAATGCTTAGGACCAATGAAGACAGACTGGTCATGCTTTCGGTCGCCGGCGAAATTTCGGCGCCCGCTTGCCAGCCCCGCATCTGCTATGACGGTGTGGTCAGAGTATCGCCTGGAACCGGCGGCATTACCTACAACGTGAAGGTCGGCGACCCGGCTTTCGGTTGGGCCGGCGACCACGTCGAGCCCGGAGTCTCCAGCAAGAACAAGGACGAGAAGGGCAACTCGGGCTACAACACCCTCTCCTGCGTCGGCAACACCGCCATCGTGTGGTCAGGCGACGCCAAGGGCGCCAAGGGCATCGTAACCGGCAAGCACGGCGGCATCGAGCACGTGCTCATCCACTTCGCCAAAGAAGACCTGGAGAAGATGAAGATCGGCGACCAGATCATGGTCAAGAGCTTCGGCCAGGGACTTGAACTCCTGGACCACCCCGACGTGAAGGTCATCAACACCGACCCCGGATTCCTGCACAAGATGGGGATCGTGGAGAAGGACGGCGTGCTGGAAGTCCCGGTCGCCCACATCGTCCCGCCCGAGTTCATGGGCAGCGGCCTCGGCGCCTCGTCGGCCGAGCGCGGCGACTACGACATCACGTCCATGGAGACCGAAAGGCTGCGTGAGCTGGGTCTCGACAAGATCCGCCTGGGCGACATCGTGGCTATCGCCGACTCGTCCTCGTTCTACGGACGCAGCTACCGCAAGGGCGCCGTCATCATTGGCATCGTGGTCCACTCCAACTCGTTCGTCTCGGGCCACGGACCTGGCGTGACCAGCCTTCTCACCGCTCTCAACAACAAGATCCGGCCGGTGAAGGTTGAGAAAGCCAACATCGCCGACTATCTGAACCTGAAGTAACGCTGTATCCTCCGGCTCCGGGCGTGACTTCTATCCCCGGGGCCGGAGTCTATCTACAGGAGCCTATCTAGATGTGCGAGGAGGTATGGCAATGACTACAGAAAACCCAATGTACGAGCCGGAAAAGTGGTACAACAGGCACCTTGCCGAGAAGTGCGTGGAGGCACTGCGCAAGAAGGGCTTTACCGCCTACTTCGCCGAGACGAGGGACGAGGCCAAGAAGCTGGTGCTGGAGGCCGTTCCCGCTGGCGCGTCGGTCGGCATCGGCGGCTCCGTCACCGTCCGTGAACTGGGCATCCACGAGGCCCTGAAGGAGAGGGGCAATACCGTCTACGATCACTGGGACGCTTCCCTCTCACCCACCGAGAAGACAGCGGCCCGCGACAACCAGATGACGGCCGACGTCTTCATGTCCAGCACCAACGCCCTCACGATGAACGGAACCCTGGTCAACATCGATGGCACGGGCAACCGGGTCGCCGCCATGATCTTCGGGCCCAAGACGAGCGTGGTGGTGTGCGGGTACAACAAGATCGTGCCCACCCTCGAGGACGCCGTGCGGCGGGTCCGCAAGCACGCAGCCCCGGTGAACTACAAGCGGCTGAACGCCAAGGCCCCGTGCCTTGAGGACGGCGACTGCGACGACTGCCCCGCAGCGCTCTGCCGCGTCACCACCATCATCGAGGGCAAGCCCTCGGGCAAGGCGCAGTTCGTGGTCATCATTGTAGGAGAGAAACTGGGGTATTGATGCACCGCGTGACGGTCGCGCGGTAGCATGCGCTATGTGACAACTGGGATTGCCGCGGGATCCAGGGAGATCCCTTCCGGAGTGATGCGGCACCTGTAACCTATCAGACGGACTCCTGCCTTCGCGGCATGCTCCAATGCATCCGCGAACGCGGGGTCCGTCTCTCTGTTGGGCTTGATGATCCGGATGTCGTCACGCTGGGCGATGAAGACCGCGTAGGCGCGATACCCCGCCTCGACCGCGCGGGCAAGCTCGCGCAGGTGGCGAGCGCCGCGGTCCGTCGGGGCATCGGGGAACAACCCAACTCCGTCCTTGCACAGGGTGACGGATTTGACCTCTATCAGGCAACACCTGTCGCGCGAGCCGCCGTCCAGGTAGAAGTCCATTCTGCTGCGTACCGGCCGGCTGGGAGCTTTGCCTGCGGCACGGCCCTCATCCTCTTCCTTCCACGGAGAAAGGTGGTGGTACCAGTGCTCCTGGCAGACCGTGCAGGCGCAGTCGAACTCCTTCAGCGCGCCGGCCCGGAGGGCTTGTCCGAATAGCATGTTGGGGTAGCGTGTGTCGACCGAGACCCACACGCGTCGCTGTGGGGTCGCGTCGCCGGGCTGCGCCCCCAAGTCATCTGGGGTCACAGGAACAGGCTGGTCATCCCCACCTTCGACGGCGGACGCCAGGACCAGGTCGTAGTTGGTCTTGCGCTGCGCCTTATCCTGCTCCCCATCCGTCGCCGGAACAGCCTTCCTCACCATCACCAGATTGCCGGGGAATATGAGTTCCTTGAGGCGGCCCGAATCGGCGACGTGGGCGGTGACGATGCGGCCCGTGGCCCCACCCAGAACCACCTCAGCCACAAACCTGTTTGGGCGGGCAACCACCCTAGCCGGCACAAGGCCCGAGAGCGGTATAGACAGTGGGGACGCCTGGTCCCTGCGGAGCGTCAAGCGGGGTCTCCCGTGCTGGGCGGCGCGCCCGGTTCGGTTGCTTCTGATGAGGGAGGCGCGACTACCGTCAGTTTGGCGAGCGGGATCTCGTTTGCCCGGAGGGCCTCCAGCAGGCGGAGCCTTAGTTCACGCTCGATCGCCCACTGCTCCAGCGGTTTCGTGCGGGCCCAGACCGACATCTCAATGCCGGTCAGGTCGATGTTTCCTATCCCGAGCACAGTCGGACCGTCGGTGATGACCGGATGCTCCCTGGCCATCTGATCGCAGACTTCCTGCATGAGCGCTTTCGCCTTCCGGACATCCGCATCGTGGCTCAGGGTTACCTTCACCAGCGCTCTAGACCCTGCCTTGCTGCGGTTTGTTGTCTTCTCTATGAGGCCGTTGGGGATCACGTGCACTTCGCCGCTCCAGTCCCGGAGCCTGGTGGTGCGCAGTCCGATCTCCTCAACGACGCCCGACACTCCCGCGGCAATGATGTAGTCCCCCACGTCGTACTGGCGCTCGTAGATGATGAAGAACCCTGTGATGACATCGCGCACCAGGTTCTGCGCGCCGAAACCAACCGCCACGCCCAAGATGGCGGCGCCGCCCAAGAGCGCGCTGGTATCGATGCCGACCAGGTTGAGGACTGTGATCAGCACAAGGGTTCCCATGGCGTAGCGAAGAGCGCTGGACAGCAGCCCCGCCAGGGTCTTGCCCCGGCTGTCCGATACGTGGAGTCCCCTGGCCTTCGACGCCGATTGGAAAAGACGGGCAATAAGGGAGTCGCCTAAGCGGAGAACGGCATAAGCCATGACAAGCACGGCAGCGATCTTCACAGCCGATATCCAGTACCCTGTCAGGATCGCCAAGTCGAGACCCATCTAGTTCCCCTCCCGAGCACACTCTCACTTAACTCTATCGAACCAGACTGTAAGGGGCAACCTGAGGGCCAAGAGCATACACAGTCGCTCCAGCGCCCGCGCCATGAACGGCGGTCCATCTCCCACAGGGGAAGGACTACCTTGCGCCGCTTGTCGAAACCATAGTTCTGACATGCTTCTGACAGACAGGATCCGGCAAGGAGGCGCGTGGGAACGTGAGTGAAGGCAAGGATACTGCGAGCTACATAGACCAGCACTTCGACGAGTTCGTGGCCGAGCTGCGAGCGGCAGTCCAGAAGCCCAGCATAGCCGCGCAGAACATTGGGATGAAGGAGTGCGCCGAGCACTTTAGGGATCTCCTGGAGAGCTACGGGATCTCCGCCCGGATTCTGCCGACCAAGGGCCATCCCGTCGTGTACGGCGAGGTGAAGGGCGAGAAGGACAAGACCGTCCTGTTCTACGACCATTACGACGTTCAGCCGCCGGATCCCCTGGATGAGTGGATCTCGGAACCGTTCTCGGGCGAGATCCGCGACGGCAAGATGTTCGCCCGCGGGGTGTCCGACAACAAGGGCAACGCGTGCGCCAGGATTCAGGCGGTGGGAACGCTGCTCAAACTGCGCGGCAAGCTCCCCATGAACGTGAAGTTCCTGATAGAGGGCGAGGAAGAGATCGGCAGCACCCATCTTTCCGAGTTCATCAAGGAGAACGCCGACCTTCTCAAGTCCGACTACGGAGTCTGGGAGTCGGGCTACATAGGTCCCGATGGGCGACCCGGGATGTACCTCGGCGTCAAAGGAATCCTCTACGTGGAGCTGGAGGCGCAAGGCGCCTCCAGGGACATGCACTCAGGCAGCGCCGCGACCGTCCCCAACCCGGCATGGCGTCTGGTCTGGGCCCTATCCACAATCAAAGACCAGAACGAAAAGGTACTGATACCAGGCTTCTACGACGCGGTCCTCGAACCGACCGAGACAGAGATGGCTCTGCTCAGAGCCGCGGAGGAGGGCTCCTCACAAGACCAGGGCGCTGCTAAAGGGGGATCCGGAGGCGATAAGCGGGTCGAGTCGCGCAAGGAAAGCATCGGCATCCACTCTCCGCTGCTTGATCTGAGGGGATTGGAACTCCGCAAGCACTCGCTGTTCTCCCCCACAGCGAACATCTGCGGCTTCCGTAGCGGATACCTCGGCGAAGGGCAGAAGACCGTCCTCCCGTCCAAGGCGCTCGTCAAGATGGACTTCCGCCTGGTCCCGAACCAGGATCCCAACGATATCTACCGGAAGCTCAGAAAGCACCTGGATGACAACGGATTCGACGACGTGAAGGTCCGCGTCATCACCATGGACTACCCGGTCAAGACGACTGCCAACCATCCGGTGGTCAAGGCCGCGGAGGAGGCGGCGCTCGCGGTTTACGGTAAGCCCCCGGCGATCGCGCCGACTCAGGGCGGATCCGGGCCCATGCACCCGTTTAAGGAGTACCTGAACCTGCCAATGGTGGCGTTCGGCGTCGGATACTGGGCATCAGGCAATCACGGGCCCAACGAGAACATCCGCCTCGAGGACTACCGCCAGGGCATCAAGATGGCGGCAGAGTTCGTGGAGCGGTTGGCGGAGAAATAAGGCCAGAGATGGAGCAACAGCTAACAGCAAGAGCAGCAGCGAGAGCACAAGCACAGGCGCGGGAGCAGGCACAAGAGCCGCCTGATCGGGCTAGCAGGACCAGCACCATTGGGATCGGAAACTCAGGGGTTCCCTCTCGGCGGGGAACCCCTGAGTCCCGGATACCCGTATCGCTCACAACACGACCCTCAGCCGGCCGCATCGGTTGCGGCATGACCTCTCGGATCGCGGCCGGTCACCAGATGATTATTAGCTGCGCAGTTATATTCCCTCCGGTGATAGATACCGCGAAAAGTCGGATCATGTGATGACCACTCGGATCGTATGGGTCACCAGGTGACCCGACTTTTCGACATATTAGTCATCCGAGGGTAATATTACCAAGTCACTAATAATCATCCCGTGACCCTCGATAAACCCACTGATCACGGCGTGACTGAACGAAGCGGGCTATTGGTCCCGTCGCGAGGATTGGACTACTCCCATTGGTCGCGCGATGACCTCGCTTAGCAGGCTTCATCCGACGAATGCGGACCTCGAGATCTGAGTGGTCATCTCGTGACTAGAAAAAGGATAGGACTTTGTGCCACACGGCACAAAGTCCTACCAATGTCTATCTAGTCCCTACCCGCATCAAGTCTCTACGAGTTCGAATTACCCCCAAATCGCTACGAATCTCTTCCCCTCTCCAAGCCCTGCAAGTATCGAAGCAAGTATCAAAGTCCCACAATAGTGACAACTATACAGTAGCGGAGAACATCCCTGCTAAACCGAAGGTTCCAGCGGAGCGCGGAGTGGAGTCTGGCATGAGGTCTAGCTGCTATCTCGTCCCGAAATCCCGTTGACAGAAGGGTGTCGTAAGGGATAGCATTTTGGCTTGGAAGGTCACTCTTTAAGGCTGGTCCGGAGAGCCCAGCAAGGGTAGGAATAATGGAAAGACTACTTCTTGCTGGCAGGCAAGAAGTTTTTTGATGCCTGCCACGCCCGCGGACAGGCTCCACACCAAGGAGGTTTGCTTCTTGAACAAAGAGCCTCGCACGACAGTCGGCTACCTGCCCGACGACACTCCACAGTTCGGTAAGTTGCTCGCCTTCGCACTACAGCAAGTCATCGTAATGTTCCCGGCAACAGTCCTCGTGGCAATCATCACCGGCTTCGACATCGGCGCCACCATCGTGGCCAGCGGCCTTGCTACAATCGGCTTCCTGCTAATCACCGGCCGCAGGATCCCCCTGTACTACGGCTCAAGCTTCTCCTACATCGCCGCTGTCGGTGGCGTTACGGGGATCGTCGCCGCCGAGACCGGCAGCAAGGTGGCCGGAATCCAGGCAGCACAGGCCGGTATCGTGGCCTCAGGTCTGGTCAGCATCGCAGCAGGTCTCCTGATTAAGAAGGGCGGCCCCAACATCATCAAGAAGGTGCTCCCCCCTTCAGTTACCGGACCCGTGGCGATGATCATCGGTCTCTCGCTGGCCGCTACAGCTGTCGGCCAGGCCAGCGAAAACTGGCTCGTAGCCGGTGTAACTCTGGTCGCTACCATCCTGTTCTCCGTTTATCTTAAGGGCACGCTGGGGCAGCTCCCGGTGCTGTTCGGGATCATTGCCGGTTACGTGGTGGCTCTCATGACCGGCAACGTCGACCTGGCTCCTCTGACGGGCGCCCAGCTGTTCACAGTCCCGAACTTCACGCTCCCCTCGTTCAACTCTTATGGTCTTATGGCAGCCGCGGCAATCATGCCTGTCGCTATCGCGACAATCCCTGAGTCAACGGCCCACCTGTTCCAGATCGACCTGTACGTAAACAACCTCGCCAAGAAGCTGGGCAGCAAGAAGCGCTATGACATCGCGCCGCTCCTCGGCGACAACCTCATCGGCGACGGTGTAGGCGACATGATCGCCGGCGCCATCGGCGGCCCTGCCGGAACAAACTACGGCGAGAACATATCGCTCATGGCTATCACTCGCAACTTCTCGGTGCCGGTCCTGTTCGCAGCGTCCGGAATCGCGATCATCATGGGCTTCTTCGGCCACATCGCCGGCGCCGTGAACACCATCCCGCAGGCGGTCATCGGCGGCGTCTCCCTCTATCTGTTCGGCGTCATCGGAGCGCAGGGCGTGGCCATCATGGTCTCCGAGAAGCTGGACCTCTTCAGCGCCAAGAATCTCGCTGTGGTCTCGACCATCCTCATCCTCGGCCTGGGCGGAGCAGCTCAGCCCAACGGCATGATCGTGGTTGGCGGAGTGCAGCTCCCGGCCATCGCTACCGCGGCGATCTTCGGCATAGTCCTGAACCTGGTGTTCGAGATGTTCCCGGTTAAGGCGGAGAAGGAAGAAGAGTAGGACACCGTCGGCTATCAGGACAACCGCAGCAGAACTGTAGGACAACTGCAGAAGAACTGCAGGAGAGCTGCAGGAGAACTGCAGGAGAACTGCAGGAAGACTACAGCACGACTGGTGTCGAAGTAGGACTGTATGAACCGAACAAGGCCGGAGGACAACCTCCGGCCTTTCGCATGTGTACCGCGGATCTGCGTGGACATGCCACGTCGCCCACACGGCTGATATACTTCATTTGAGCTACTACGGCAGGCAAAGGAGCGGACCGGAGTGAAAGTACTAGCCTTCGCAGGCAGTCCCAGAAGAAACGGCAACACAAGGATCCTGCTTGATGCCTTCATCGACGAGTGCACCAAAAGGGGCCACGAGGTGGAGCTCATTGACCTCACGAACACTGCCCGGTGGAACATCAACCCCTGTCTGGGATGCGACAGCTGCCTCAGCGGCCGCTGCATCCGGGACGATTCCATGCAGGAGATCTACCCCAAGATCCGTGAGGCAGACGCCATCGTGTTGGCTGCCCCAATGCAGTTCTACAGTTTCCCGTCCCAGGCAAAGGCCGTGATCGACAGGGCACAGTTATTCTTCAACCAGAAGTACAAGCGCAAGGAGCCCGTAAGATCAAAGCCCTGCAAGGGCTTCCTAATCTCCTGCGGCGCAACCAAGGGCGCGAAACTGTTCGACGGAGCCTGCCTTACCATGAAGTACTGGTTTGATGCTCTGGACGTCCACTACGAGGCGGACGCCCTGCTCCGCGGGATCGACGCGCCGGGCGAGATCAGGAACCATCCTGAGGCCCTGGATGAGGTAAGGGCGTTAGTCGACCACCTTTCCTGAGCGTCTGATAGGAAGCTCGCGCGCAGGAGGAATCGGTGTCAGTATCGAATGGTCTTGCGAAGTTCCATGCCATCCATTCAGGAGGGAACACCAACTGATGTCCGAAAGCGACAATCCGCACAATCTGCCCCTGTATGAGGTCCCTGACGATGACTCCATACTGGAAGACTGCAGCGCAGTAATCGTTGGCAAGAAAGCCTCGGCGACCGGAGAGGTTCTCCTCGGCCACAACGAGGACGATAGCGGCAACAACGTCATGGTCCAGTACCGCGTCCCAAGGGCTACCCATGGTCCCGACGAGTTCATCACCTTCGAGCCAGAGTGCGCCAAGATCCCGCAAGTGCCCGAGACCTGGGCCTACTACTGGTCCGAGACCAGGACCAGCTGGAAGGCATCGTTCAGCGACGTCTTCATGAACGAGTGGGGCGTTGCCATCGCCAGCGACAGCTGCGTCTACTCCCGCGAGGATAGGCCTGAGCTCACCAACGGCGGCATCGGATACGGGCTGGGACACCTCATCGCCCAGCGCGCCATGACAGCCCGCGAAGGCGTGCGGATCGCCGCGGAGCTCGTCTCGAAGTACGGGTACACCAGTTCCGGCCGCGCCTACGAAATCGTGGACAAGAACGAGGGCTGGATGTTCCAGGTTGTCCACGGCAAGCACTACGTGGCCAGAAGAGTTCCCGATGATGAAGTACTGTTCATCCCCAACTGGTACACGATCCACGGCGTGGATATGTCCGATACCGATAACTTCCTCGCCTCCCCGGACCTCATCACCTACGCCATCGAGCGGGGTTGGTATACGCCGGCCAAAGAAGGCGACTACAGCGACTTTGACTTCGCAACCGCTTACCAGAACCCGACCCAGAACATGGCAGGGAACATCGTTCGGCACAGGAACGCGCTCCGTCTCATCTTGGGCGCCGAGCCCACGGAGGAGAAGCCCTTCTCTGTGAAGCCCGCCAAGAAACTTGGGGTCGAGGACGTTAAGCGGATCCTCCGCACCCACTACGAAGGGACTCCGGACGATCTCAGCCAGAACTACGCCCTGAATCCTCACCGCGCGGGAAACCGGACCATCTGCACCGGGACGACCATCGAGAGCATGGTCATCCAGTTCAGGGAGCAGCCTGAGTTCACGTGCATGTGGAGGGCGACCCTGAACCCCTGCACCAGCCCGTATGTGCCGTGGTACCTTGGCGCGTCCAAGATCCCGGCAGGCTATGGATGGATTCTCCCCCAGGTAGGCTTCGGCAATCACTTCTCGGTGCCGGCAGGCGACCTATCATACCGTCCGGGCAGGGCATGGTGGGCATTCCAGGATGTCCAAGACCTCGCCGACGCCTCCTACGCGACCGTCATCACGACGATCAAGAGAGAGCGTGACGCCCTGGAGCAGAAGTGGGCCGCGGACCAGGCCGAGTTCGAGGCCAAGGCGCTCGACGCTTACAAGAAGGATCCCGCGGTCGGAGTCGCCATGCTGACCGAGTACACCAACCAGCAGGCAGTCACCGCATGGAAGACCTGGAGGAACCTCTTCAACACGCTGATGAAGTAGGCTGCGGCCGGGCAGCACGTGCTCCCGCGAACCGCAGTAGCAACGTATGGCCGTAGAGTAGCATCGTTGGCCGATGGCACAAAGAATGCAATAACGAAGGGCCGCTCCGAACGGGCGGCCCTTTCCTACGTCTTTGCTGCAGACTCTCCTACTCTCTCTTCCCAACTCTTCATCGCGAGACCCGCGGTATGAACGAGGACTTGCAGACCATCGAAGAGCAGAGCTCCTGCTCCTCAGCTCTATGTGTTCTGTTGAGTCGCCTGCCTGCGGACCGGCAGCTCCGACACCAGCATCCCGCATAGGATGAAAGCCGCTCCCGCGATCTCCCTCCCCGACAGCGTCTCCCCCAGCCACAGCCAGGCGAAGAACGCGCCAAAGACCGCTTCAGCAGAGAAGATCAGAGCGGTGTGAGTGGGGGACGTGTACCTCTGGGCCGCGGTCTGCGCTAGAAACGCAAAGGACGTCGACGCCACCGCCGTGAAGACGATGGCCCCCCAGCTCTCGGCGGGGACCCGAAGTGGGCGCTCTGTGAAGGCAGCCCAGATAAAGGAGCACACCGAGACGACCGCCAGCTGTATGACGGTGAGGAGCACGACCGAGCCGGTCCTCGAGTACCTGCCGAGCAGAATGATGTGGGCAGCAAAACCGATGGCGCAGAGGAACACGAGGAAGTCTCCCGGCGCGATCTCCAGCGGCAGGTTCAGCGACATGAGTCCAAGGCCAATTGTGGCGAGCGCGACACCGATAATGGACGCTCTATCCGGGGCCGCGCGCAGCATCACCTGCGAGGCTATAGGCACCATGACAACGTACATCCCCGTGATGAAAGCTGCCTTTCCTGCGGGGACGGTCACCATCCCGAGGGTCTGGGTAACGTAGGACGCAAACAGAGCGAGGCCGGTTAGCAGCCCTCCTATGAGGAACTCGCGGGAAACACCTGTTCCGCCTACAGTGCCGGACGACTGTAAGGCGCCGGACGACTGCGAAGCCGACCCCTCCGGCTGCCCCGCGCGGGACCGCACCCCGCGCCGCTCAGTCAATAGGTACCAAACCCCAAGCACCAGAGCCGCGACCAGAAACCGCACCGCGATGTATGTGAGGGGCCCCATCACGGAGATGGTGTCCTTCACAATAACAAACGAGGTCCCCCAAATGACCGTAACCAATATGAGCAACAGATCCGCAGTTAGCTGTGACATGATCTTGTCCTTTGCTGGCTTACCTGTGATCTTGGCACATTGTTGGCCTACTCCACGAACCGGTATGTTGCGCCTTTCCTACGGCTCGTAGAAGTAGAACCCCCTGTAGACTTCCCTGGCGGGCCCGGTCATCCATACATGGCCGTCGCTCTTCCACTCGATGGTGAGGGGGCCGCCCGGCAGGCGCACGGTCACCGGGATGTCTTTCTCGGTGTACCCGTTCAGCGCTGCGGCGACCATGACTGCGCAGGCGCCGGTCCCGCAGGCCATCGTGATCCCCGATCCCCTCTCCCACACCCTCATATCGATAAGGGTCTTGGAGTGGACCTTGGCAAACTCGATGTTGGCCTTCCTCGGAAACGCGGGATGGCGCTCAAGCTTAGGTCCAACGTCCTCAAGGTCAACCTTCCAGACGTCATCAACGAAGATCACGCCGTGGGGATTCCCCGTTGAGAGGGCGGTTACCAGATACACCTTGCCATCTACCGTAACCGGCGCATTGACCACCGGCTCGGGGCCGTCATCCGGCGCGAAGGGGATGTCTTTGCGGGCAAGGAGCGGCACGCCCATGTCCACCGAGATGCTCTCGACAACTCCATCCTTCACGTTCACGACCGGGTAGATAAGTCCGTGCCGCGTCTCAACCACCATGTGGGTGTCCTTGGCAATGCCGTGATCGTAGACGTAGCGGGCAAAACAGCGCATGCCGTTGCCGCACATATCGCCTTCCGATCCGTCGGCGTTGAAGATGCGCATCCGAAGCGGGGCCTTGTCACCCGGCTCTATTAGGATGATGCCGTCGGATCCGGGGCCAAAATGGCGCTCGGCCATCAGGCGGGACAGCGCGCCCCAATCATGTTCGGTCTTGTAGTGGAAGCGATCGATGTAGAGGTAGTCGTTGCCGAGGCCTTCCATCTTAGTGAACGGGACTTCGACTCGAGCTGTGTTAGCCACCGTGAGCCCTCCTGCCGCGTATTGGCCGCTACCGCTCCAAAGGGTAGCGTCACTGCCAGTAACGTAACTGGTCACTCCAATACATTGTACACGTCAGGGGCAACCCTGGAGGTGATGACTTCAGCCCTATTGGATAAGGCCCAGTTCCTTTAGGCGAGCGGTTATCTCCGCGGCAGTCCTATACCCCGGCTCGCTGGCCTTCACGTTGCCTGAGGAGTCGAAGTACACCAGCGTCGGAACGGCCTGTACCCGGTACTTCACGGCTTCCGATGGGTGCTCTTCGGCGTTCATCTTCACCACGAACAAGGAGTC
>CAZRRG010000062.1:0-12832 GCA_964602455.1 uncultured Eubacteriales bacterium
CGGTCAAGAGCGAGAGAACCAGCGTCTTCCACAGTCCGAGCCATATGAGGCACACTCCCGTGAGGAGCCCCAGGAGTGTCCCCACCGACCGGCCGGGGTTCTCCCGGATCGCCCTAAGAAGTCTACCTCGCAAACTCTCCTGGTCCACTTCAGTACCTCCTAACGCCGGCCTTCAAGCGAGATGTCCGAGACCGATACCTTGACCGAGTCCACAGTCACTCCAACGATATCGTGGACGTACGAGGATGTGGCCTTCTGGACCTTGTCGGCCAAGTCAGGCATGTTGGCGTCGGATGCGACTTTGAGGTCGAGTTCAACCTCAATCCCGGTGCCGAGCGAGTTCAGCCTGACCCTGGAGCGGACTTCCCTGACTCCGGGGGTGCGGCCGGCCACGCGCGTAACCAGGTTCTTGACTGCCGCGAGAGAAATGCTCACTTCGCCCATTCCGGTATCGTGCACCACAGCCTGCGCAGGGGGCTGCTTGAAGCCGTAGTAGATGAAGCGCAATCCCGCCAGGAATATGAGCCCGGAGACGATGCCGGTGGTTGTCCTACCTGTAGGCATGCGAAGTGTGTCGATTATGAGGTTCACCGGAGCCTGCCAACCGAGGGAAGCCAGGAGCACCATGAGCGACACAACTGTAAGGGCAAGCGCATACAGGCTTAGGACCACTCTATCGATGAATCCCAAACAAACCACCCCACACGGGTTATTGGTTCTGCGGCTCCGACTTCGACGAGTCCTGGAAGGTCACGCCCTGTATGTGGATGTTGACCTGCGCGACCTTGAGATCGGTCATGCCTTCCACGGACTTCTTAACGCTCTCCTGTACCTTGTACGCAACTTCGGGGATCCGGGCTCCATACTTGACCGAAAGGTACAGGTCGAGAGTAACGTCCTTATCTGCCGACGCCACCCGGACTCCCTTGGCGGCGTTCTTCCTTCCTAGAATGGCTCCGCCTATGTCTCCGACAATGTTGCCTGCCATGGCCGCGACTCCCTGCACCTGAGACGCGGCGACGCTCGCTATTGCGGCGATTACGTCATCAGATATCCTGACTTCGGAGCCCTGTGGGGTATCGTCCGACACTATTAGGCCTCCTACATAAAAACCCTGCGAGACCAATTATACAAGTCTTTCCTGCAATAGCACAAATCACGGCGCCGGTATCACGGTCACCTTCTCCAGGCTCAGTTTGGTGATCCTGCGAACCGTGTCTCCGACCTGGGCCACCGCCTTCTCGTCCAGCGCCGGAGCCCTCACAACCACCGTGCAGGCATCCTGGGACAGGAAGACAACGCTCTCAAACCCTCGCGCGGCAAGCAGCCCTTCTATCTTTAGCTCCTTCCCCATGGTGTCAACAATCATGAGATACTGTGCCCTTGCCGCGTCCCGTACTTCCTTGCCGGCCTCTTTGTCGTCTATTACGGACTTCAGCATGTCGATCTGCTGCTTCTCGGTCTTCTCACGGTCCAGTTTGAACTCGATGAGGAAGTCGCGGTCAGCGTCGGCGCTCGGGGTGGCAGATGCCGGCACCGTCGCGACCCGGCCGCTCAGGATGAGCGCAAAGTCGTCCCACCTGGATATGACAAAGCAGAGCAGGGCGCTCACAATGACAACGAAGAAAAACGTCTTCCATGCCCGCGGGGAACGCAGGCCGAAGATCCGCGGCCTACCGGCGGATGGAGCGGCTTTCACGTCATCGTCCCCCTTTCATGGGTTCAACCTGGATTTTGTAAATGGGGATGTTGAGCAGAGTCTGAGCGGCGCGATAGATGTCCTGCTTGACCTTGGATGACGAGGCGCCTTCGGCGACAATCAGGCATCCACCTATCTTGACGGGAGCGATCCGCTCCACGAGCGGCGACTCGGTTGTCCCGAACCTGCCCGTGACGGGCTGAAAAGTCTCATTTTCGCTGGTATTCTCCCTGGTCTCGCCGCTGCTTGTGGTCTCGGTGGACGAGGATGACGACCTGGTGACGCTCCTGGCGTACACGCTCTCGGGCCCCATCTCAACCGTCACTCTGACCTGCACTTTTCCAACGCCCTTGACAGCCCTCAGTGCCTCCTCAAGCGTCGCCGCGATAGACCTTTCGTATTCCTGGAGACTGCCGGCCGCAGGCGTCCCGATCTCTCGAGCGGCCTCTCCCCTGTTGTAGAAGGTACCGAACAAGAGGAGCGCCACCCCCAGGAGCCCCAGCGCCGCGACCTTTAGGTACTGGGACTTCAGGATGGAGGGCAATCTCATTACCTTCACCTCCGCGTCACCTCTCTTCACTTGTCGACCACCACCCGTAACTTGTCTTTGCCGATTCCCAGGTAGGCTGCGAGGCTGCCGGTGAACGCTTCTAGCCGCTCCTCCGGTGGCTGCTCCCGGAGGCGGACAACCACCGCTGAGAGCGAGAACCCCGAGGACTCTGTGAGGACTGTGACCTCCAACACCGGAACGCCGGCCTGCTCGCCGATCTCAGAAACCCTCCGCGCCGTCTCGTTTGCGTAGAACGTGCTCAGTGAGGGTGGGCTATCGCCCGCCGGCGCCGCTCCATTGATGGCCAGCGCAGCCTCGGTCCCTCGCGGAATAAGCCCGCTAAGCGGCGCAATCACGCAAAGGAGGATCAGCATCTCGACCACGAACCGCGACTGCTTCTGCATGGACTTCGGCACGATCAGCATTGCCGTCGACCCGATCACCGACAGCAAGAAAATGGCCCGGGCCCAGGCCTTCACAGCTTCCACATCTTCACCTCCCTAGAACGGCTTCACCGCGTGCGCTACCAGAGACAGGCAGATAACGAAACAGAAGCTGGTGACCAGGACAGAGGTCGCCAGCGTAAGTACGCCGTCGGCCATGGACTTCAACGACTTCGCTACCGGCGAGCCGCAGAGGGGACCAAGCACAGCGGCGGAAACCCGCCACACCACCAGGCACGACAGGATCTGCAGGAACGGCGAGAAAACCGCTGCGAGGAGCGCGATGCTCCCCACGATCCCCAGGGCTGAACGGAGGCTGTAGGCGGAGACAAAGAACATGTCCATCGTGTCGCCTATGGGCTTTCCCACAAGGGGGACAAAGGTAGATGTCACGTACTTGGCGGTACGAAACGCCATGCCATCCGCAAGGCCCGTCGCCGCCTTCTGCCCTACGACAGCTCCCACGAAACAGGCCATAAGCAGCCCGGTCCCGAGGAACGCCACCTGTCGAAGCATCGCCGCTACCCCGCCTGCCCTCTCTCCGCCGGTCAAGTTGCCGGCCAGGTCCAGAGCAATGGAGGTGTATATCAGCGGAAATGCCACGTCTACGACGTATACGGAGACCACCGTCCCCATGCCGAACACCAGCGGGTGGAGGACCGAGGCGGTCACCGGCGCGCCGGAGACAAGGGACAGGCTCGTAAGTGACGGGATGAACGCAAAGAACGCGGTCTTCACGGTATCCAGGGCGCCCCGGGCAATGCCCAGCACTTCCCTGAAGGACATTATGGCCAGGGTGACAAGCGCCAGGTGGGACGCCCAAGCGGCGATCTTGCTGGAGCCGCCAGGAGCGATGGTATCGGTGAGCACGTCCAGACACGCGATGACGACGCCGATGAGGATGATCCGTCCCAGCACCTTGCTGTTTATAAGCAGGTCCGATGCTATCCCTCGACCGAAAGCGCCGAAGAGAGCGCGGAAGTCGAGACCCTTGCCGGCGAAGATGCCCTTGACCATCTCCAGCCAGGACACTTGATCCCCTCCGGCGATGCGGCTGAACACCTCGTCGATGGGTTTGGTCACTCCGGAGTCCGTCAGTTCTTTGAGGGGCGCCTCGACCGGAGCGTCAGGAAGCGATGTGGTCGGCGCGGATGCCGTGGCGAGCGAGAAGGACGATGCAGCCATAGCGCTTACGCTGTCCTGCTTCGCGGACGGCGATGCCGCGGCCTGCCTGCTGGGAAGTGCGATGGTGGCAAGGGCCAGAGACAAGATCAGGGCCGCCGCCCAGTTGAGGGTCCACCGGCGCCGCATCGCCTGAACCTCCCTCACCCGCATCCCACGCACATGCCTCATCCGCACCCCACACACCTCCCCTATCCGCAATCCCGTCGAACAGTCCTACACCAGGAGCGACCGCACCACCGAGAGCACCTCTTGCACGATCGGGAGCGCCGCCACCAGGATCAGCACCTTCCCCGCCATCTCGACCCTGGACGCGATGAGTTCCTCGCCCGCGTCTCTGCAGATGGCGGCCGCGAAGTCCGCAACGTAGGAGATCGCGAGGACCTTGAGGATGATCCCGAAGTACAGAGGCTCCAACCCCGCCTCGCTCGCCAGGTTCCCGAATACCGATATCGCCGACGATATCCTGGGCAGGATCAAGAACAAGAGGAGGATCCCGGCTACCAGCGCCGCGCCAATTACCAGGTCCGACCGCTCCTTGCGAAGGAGCGCCAGGACCAGGCTCGCTACGATGCCGAGACCGGCGATCTGGAAGATGTCCACCTAGCCGCACCTCACGGGAGCATGAAAGTTGACTTCACGGCTGAGAAGAAGTCGGAGATCAACCTGGTCACCATGGTGAGGACCACGACGATGCCGGTTATGGTGACCAGCCACGCGTACTCTTCCTTACCTGCCTGCTTGATGACCGAATGCAGGACCGACACTATGATCGCCAGGCCGGCGATTTTGAAGATGAGGTCGGCGTTCAGCATGTGTGAACCTCCCCCTGAATCGCTTCATGAGCCAGCCGTCACCGGATGACCGCTACAAGAGCACCACGGCAACGGCGGCGCCCCCAAGAACACCCAGATAGCGGTAGAGTTTTGCCCGTTTGCGGCAGTCCTCTTCGAAGTCCTGGCGGAGCCGCTTGGCCTTGTCTATGGACATCTCTATATGTCGCACCTGCTCCTTATGACCCGATGTGCCCAGGTATCGCGACAGATCTGTCAGGATGGCACGGGCGGAGGGAGAAACCCCGGCGCCGCACTCGAGGAGCGCCTGAGCGATGGCCTCCTCGGCGGTCCTGCGCTGAGAGAGGCCCGCGAGCTTCCCGCATTTGCCAAAGAGGTCGCCGATGTGTCCGCCAGCCCGCTCTCCGGCCCGGGTGAGCGCTTCAGGCAGCGGAGTGAGCGAGTAGGATATCTCGTTCAGTAGACACAAAAGGCCTGTCTCTAGGCGCTGGAGTTCCAAGAGTTGTCCCTCCAGTCGTCCGGCCAGCGAAAACCCGGCAACCCCGCCTGCAAGGACGGTGAGCACAAAGCCCAGGACCTTCGCCAGGGTAATCCACGGGATGCTCGACGAGATGCTCGACGGTATGCTCCACGAGATGCCCGATAGGATGATGAGCGGAGCACTCATTGGAGAGCCCCCGCGTGCTCAACTGTCCCCGGCCCCAGCCGCCTTGATAAGACAACAACCCGCTCGAAGTATCCTGAGGACACCAGCCACGACGAGTGGGGACGGCGCCGGAGAGACTCGACGTCGTCGCCGTGGCAGGTCGCTAGGACGGAAGCCCCGGCGGAGAGGGCCGTGCCAACCGCACGCGCGTCCTCATCGCTGCCGATCTCATCGGTGGCGATGACGCCGGGACCCATCGAGCGCAGGAGCATCATGATCCCCTTGGCTTTGGGGCAACGGTCCAGGACATCGACCCGCGGGCCCAGCGGGTGCTGCGGCACACCCATGTAGCAGGCGGTGATCTCGGAACGCTCGTCGACGACTCCGACCTGGGACGGGCGGATGCCCGCCGGTGGGAACCCCTCCGACGAAAGGCGGCAGAGGTCCCTGAGCATGGTCGTCTTCCCGCAGCCCGGAGGGGATATGATTAAGGTCGAGAGCAGGCGCCCGTTGGGTCCGGCGAGGCGACCGGCGATTCTCTCCGCGACCCCGGGTACAGCTCTGGCCACCCGGAAGTTCATACCCGCGACTTCGCGTATGCGAACGCTCCCATCCGGCCATAGAGCTACCTCTCCGGCCAGCCCTACCCTGTGTCCTCCCGGGATGGTCACATAGCCGTTGGCGAACTCGCTTTCCAAGGCATAGTAGGAGCAGTTGCTCACAAGGGACAGGGTCTTGCGGACTTCTTCACGAGAGACCGGGGCCGGGATGCCTCTTGCGCCGGCGACCGGACCGGCGTGGGCAGCGCCTTCGGCGCCGAGAAGGGCGTCGGCCCCGGAGTAACAGAGACAGATGGGGTAGCCTGACCGCAACCGGATTTCGGAAACGGTGCGGGACTCGGCGGGGTGTCTCAACATCCATTCACGGATAAGCTGCTGCAAGCGGGAAGGAAGAAGCGGGAGTATGTCCCGCTCAAGAGGGTCATTGCCTGCCAGGGCATCTGAGCGTGCCAGCATCCTTGTCCCCGCCTCCCGTTGTCATAACATATTTGCGGGGCGGGGCTCGTATGACTGGCAGACTTGTGGAAGAACGAAAGGAAGGGGCGCCGGTCAGGCGCCCCTAGAGATCCTACGTACTGCGAAAACTAACGATAGGTGTCGCTACCTCTTCGGCTCCTCGTCGTCTTCGTCATCCTCATCGTCGTCATCGTCGTGGCAGCAGCACTCGCACTCAACCTCGTCCTCGTCGTCCCAGTCGACCTCGTCGCCGGAGAAAGTCTCCCCGCACTCGGGACAGACGATCTCGGTGTCAGGATCGTCCAGGACAGACGCCTCGACTTCGATCATCTCGCCGCAATGGGGGCATTCGACCTCGACAAAGTCCTCGCCGTACACTTCCTCTTCGACATCGGACAGGTCTTCATCGAGCGAGTCGATGTAGTCCTGCATGTCGTCCAGGGCCTCGGCCTGTTCCTCGATGGCCTGCGCCATCTCCTTGAGGACATCGCAGATAACCTTGATGGCCTTGCCTTCCTTCGTGGTTTCCGAAATGTCCAGGCCCTCGACCAATCCCTGGAGATACGAGACCTTCTCTTTGAGTTGTGACATCCTGACCCCTCCTTTGCCTAATCGCGATCTGCCTACTTAACGCGCTCGATATACGTGCCGGTCCTGGTGTCGACCTTCAGCACGTCGCCTGTATTCACGAACAGCGGCACCTTAACTACAGCTCCGGTCTCCAACTTGGCGGGCTTTGTGCCGCCGGTGGCGGTATCGCCTTTGAAGCCGGGATCGGTCTCGACTACTTCTAGTTCCACAAAGTTGGGAACCTCGACGCCGATGACCCTGTTATCATAGCTCAGCACCGAAACGTTCATGTTCTCCTTGAGGTACTGAGCGCCGTTCCCCAGGTCCCCTCTCCGGACGGTGATCTGCTCATACGTCGCGGTATCCATTAGCGTGAACTCATCGCCAACGGCATAAAGGAACTGGGCTTCCTTGCGCTCGATGAGAGCCTTGGGGAGCTTCTCGCCGGCGTTGAAGGTCCGTTCCAACACTGCCCCGGTGATGACGTTCTTGATCTTGGCGCGTACGAACGCCGATCCTTTGCCCGGCTTCACGTGTTGGAAGTCCACCACAACCCACGGCTGACCGTCGATTTCAACGGTTACGCCGGTGTGGAAGTCGTTGGTTGATATCATTGGCATCCCTCGCTTAGAGAAGAGACTTTACGGAACGGCGTCCTCACTTGCCTATCATTTGTCCAAGATCCTGAGATCTTTCGGACTGTGGGAGAGCACCCTGTGCCCGGTTTCAGTTACGAGCACGAGGTCCTCAATCCTGCATCCGCCGAACCCGGGAATGTAGATTCCAGGTTCTACGGTCACAATCATGCCTGGCTCAAGGACATCTTCGGAGATCTTGCTGAGCCTCGGCCTCTCGTGTACGTTCAAGCCTACCCCATGGCCAAGGCCGTGCCCGAAGTTGGGACCGTAACCCGCCGCTTCTATCACTTTTCGCGCCGCGGCGTCAACGTCCTTTCCGAGGGCTCCCGGTTTCACTGCGTCAAGCCCGGCCAACTGGGCTTCAAGGACGATCTTGTAGATCTCCTCGTGCTTTTGGTCCAGGTGGCCAACGACGAAGGTCCTGGTCTCATCCGAGCAGTATCCATCGTAGCGGGCGCCGAAGTCGAAGGTGATGAAGTCGCCGTCCTGGACCTTGGCGTCAGTAGGTACTCCATGCGGGAGAGACGACCTCTCGCCCGATACGGCGATGATGGGGAACGCCAACCCATCGGAACCCATCCTACGCATGGTGAACTCGAACTCCAGGGCGAGGTCGATCTCCCTCGCGCCGACGCGGATGGAGTCAGTCAGGAGGGCAAACGCGTCATCAGCGATATCCTGCGCCTTCTCGATAAGGCGCACCTCCTCGGGTGTCTTCACCATCCGGAGTTCCTCAACCCAGCCGGAAACGCCTACCAGTTCTACGCCCTCAAAGCGCTCTTTGAACTTCTCCCAGTGGGCGTAGGTAACATTGTCCTTTTCGAAGGCTAGTCGCTTCACGCCTTCGCGCAAGACGGTGTCCTTCACCTCGTCGCCATCGATCGTTGTCATAACGGCCGAGAACCCAACGGCCTGCTTTTCGGCTTCTTCTATGTAGCGGGAGTCCGTGAACTGGTATGCTGACTTCTCGGTGATGAGGAGGGAACCGGCGTCGCCGCGGAATCCCGATACGTACCGCCAGTTCGTCGCGGTGGTCACGAGGAAAGCATCCACAGATTCCTGGGCCATCTTACGCCTGAGCTTGTCTACCCTGGAGTTGGCATCGCTCACAAGACCGCCTCCGAACCTTCTGGAATTCACTTGCCAATTCTACCACACGCCTTAGTTTGCCTGCATCCTATAGCCTGGCATCCTATAGCCGACATCCTACTTAGCAGATCTCCCTTCGGCAGTGCGCACAACGCCAACGATTGCCTCGCCGAAGACGCCTCTAGCAGGCGCGGAGGTCGCCAATAGGCCATCTAGCAGCGATATGTTGGTGAAACCCGCCACGTTTTTGGACCGTGGCGGGCAGAACCCGCACAAGGCAGCAAGAGTGGCGGGCGGGATCCGCCAGAAAAAGTAGGAGTGGCGGGCGTCGCCCGCCACACCAATAAAAAGTGGCGGGTAATACCCGCCACTCTAGAAGCAGTACCTTCCCGCAGAACCTACTCCTACTCGTAGAACGGGTGCTTGCTCGTAAGCTCCTTGACCTCTGCGGCAACCTTGTCCTGCACGGCCTGGTCGCCGATGTTGGAGAGGCAGCGGTCGATGAGGGAAGCGATGACCTTCATGTCGTCTTCCTTCATGCCCCTGGTGGTGACAGCAGGGGTGCCGATGCGGATTCCGCTCGTGACCATGGGCTTCTTGGTGTCGAACGGAATGCCGTTCTTGTTGACGGTGATGCCGACCTTGTCCAGGGCGACCTCGGCGTCGCGGCCGGTGATGCCCTTCGGGGTGAGGTCCACCAGCATGAGGTGGTTATCGGTACCGCCTGACACTAGCCTGAAGCCGGCTTTCACCAGTTCCTCGGCCAGGACCTGGGCGTTCTTCAGGATCTGCGCCTGGTACTCCTTGAACGCGGGCTCAAGCGCCTCTTTGAAGGCGACCGCCTTCGCGGCGATGATGTGCATGAGCGGCCCGCCCTGGATTCCAGGGAAGATAGCCTTGTCGATAGGCGTGGCCCAGTCTGCCTTGCAAAGGATCATGCCGCCGCGAGGTCCGCGGAGAGTCTTGTGAGTCGTGGTGGTCACGAACTCAGCGTAGGGCACCGGGCTGGGATGCAGTCCGGCGGCAACGAGCCCGGCGATGTGGGCCATGTCCACCATGAACAGGGCGCCGACTTCATCAGCTATCTCGCGGAACTTGGCGAAGTCGATGATGCGCGGATACGCACTGGCTCCGGCCACGATCAGCTTCGGCTTGGTCTCGCGGGCGATGTTGCGGACTTCGTCATAGTTGATGCGCTCGGTCGTCTTGTCTACTCCGTAAGCCACGAAGTTGAAGTACTTGCCGGAGATGTTGACCGGGCTCCCGTGAGTCAAATGCCCACCGTGGGCCAGGTTCATACCAAGGACGGTGTCACCCGGCTTGATAGCGGCAAAGTACACGCCGGTGTTGGCCTGAGCCCCAGAGTGAGGCTGGACGTTGGCGTGGTCCGCGCCGAAGATCTTCTTCGCCCTATCCCTGGCCAGGTTCTCGGTGATGTCCACGACCTCGCATCCGCCGTAGTAGCGGTGCGCGGGATAACCCTCAGCGTACTTGTTGGTCAGCACAGTGCCCATTGCCTCGAGCACTGCCTTGGAAACCAAGTTCTCCGATGCGATGAGCTCGATAACGCTCATCTGCCTTGCCTTTTCGTCTTCGATGGTCTTGAAAACCTCGGGGTCGGCGACTCTAAGACCCTTTGTCGTCATGGCCATTGATCGTTCCCCTCCCTTTAATCGTCTTGGCCAAGCGCAGCGCGCCGGTCACAGCCTTACACCCATGCTACTGTCCCAGTTCGGAGCTCCCGGCACTTGCCAAGAAGCGCCTCGAGTTGCCGTACTCTTACCTTGCCAGGAAGTGAATCGGCTTGTCCTGGACTCCGTGCATAGCTTCCATCATGGCCTCGGGAAGCGTCGGGTGAGCGTGGATCATCTCCGCCACCTGGCGCGCCGTAAGCCCAGCCTTCATGGCCAGGGCGGCCTCGTGAATGAGGTCGTCGGCGTGAGGTCCCAGGATGTGGACGCCGAGGATCTTCCCGGTATCGGCTTCGCCAACCACCTTCACCAAACCTTCAGTCTCGCCGATCGCCATGGCGCGGCCGTTGGCGCTGAAGGGGAACTTGGATACCTTCACGTTGTAACCCTTTTCCTTGGCCTCGAGTTCCTTGAGACCAACCGATGCACATTCGGGAATCGAGAATACGCAGCCCGGGACGACCGAGTAGTCCATCTTGGCCGGGTGTCCAAAGATGTTCTCGATCGCCACCATGCCCTCGGTGGATGCCACAGGAGCTAGGTAGGTGCGTCCGACCACGTCGCCGATCGCCCAGATGCCGGGGACGTTGGTGGCCATGCGCTCGTCGGTCTTGATGCCGTACTTGTCGTGCTCGACACCGAGCTTGCTGAGGTCGATGCCGCCGAAGAACGGCACGCGGCCCATGGCTATGAGGACTGTGTCAGCGCGGAACTCCTGCCGCTCGCCTTCCTTGGTCTCGGCGATAAGGACCTTCTCGCCGCCCTCTTCCTTGATCTCCTTGATGTACTGCCCGCCGTGAACAGTGATGCCCTTGCGGCGGAGGATAGGCATAAGCCTGCGGGAGATCTCCTCGTCGATTGGGGGCAGGATCAGCGGCGAACGCTTAACCATGTCTACCTTGGAGCCGAAAGCGTTCCAGATGCAGGCGAACTCCACTCCAAGGACGCCGCCGCCGATGACCAGCATACGCTCGGGCACATGGTCGAGTTCCAGGGCATCGTCAGACGAAATGCAGTGGGCGATGCTCTCCTTGGAAACCGGGGGAAGCTGCTGCGTCGAACCGGTTGCCAGGATGATGTGCTTGGTCTCAAGGACTTCGACCGAGCCATCCTCGTGCTTCACTTCGACCTTGCCGGGAGCGGGGACGTCTGCCCATCCGCGGTAGACAGTGACACCGTAACCCTTGAGCAGCATCTCTACGCCGCCCACCAGCTGCTTCACGGTCTTTTCCTTGTGGGCCATGGCGCCGGCAAGGTTCAGCTTAACCTCTCCGACCTCGACCCCGTACTTGTGTGCCTCTTTGGCATTCAGGTAAGTGGTGGCCGCGTGGACCAGGGCCTTTGTCGGGATGCAGCCCACGTTGAGGCAGCAACCTCCGATCTTGTGCCCTTCCACAAGCGCTACCTTTCCACCCATCTGAGCGCCCTTGATGGCGGTTACATACCCGCCTGGACCGCTGCCGATGACGACTACGTCAAACATTGGCGTTCCTCCTAATATAGTTCTTCTTGTTGGCGGCCCCTCTCCATCGTCCAGCGGCCGTCTCCGTACCTTTCAACCTCAAGTTTGTCCGCAAGCGCTACCTCTTCGGGAGATAGCGTCGCGGGTTCCAAGTCCCAACCCAGCACCGTCCTGAAGGCCTCGACCAGGTGCTTCTCCAGTTCTTCCCGGCTCACTGGCCGTCCCGCCACCTCTGATAGCCCTGCGGCCTTGCGCCTAAGAAGCGCTTCAGCCCGGGCGAAGTGCTCGGGGGAAACCGTGCGCACGCAGCGGATAACCTTGGCGGCGTCAAATGTGAGAGGGATGGAGCCGTGTTGGAGTATGAAGCCGTTCTTGCGGCTCTGAGCCGAGCCGATTACCTTCCTGCCATCGCTCACAATCTCATACCATGACGGGGCGGAGAAGCAGGCGGCCTGGCGGAACCTGGGATCGCGGGAAGTGACCCCGTGCTCCAGAGCAGCCAAACTCGCAGGGATGCCCATTGTCCGGAGGCCTTCTACCAGCGCTTCAGATATGCGGTGATAGGTCTCCAACACCGTCCCCGGCAGGTCATTCTCGCTGACAACAACGCTGTAAGTAAGTTCGTCGTCGTGCAGAACCGCTTTGCCGCCGGTTGCCCTCCTGACCAGGTCAATCCCTTCACGCTCCAGAGTCTCCAGGTTGACTTCCCTTCCGACATCCTGGAAGTAGCCCAGCGACAGGCACGCGGGCCGCCACTGGTAGAACCGAAGGGTGGGCATTGCCGATCCGCTCTGGCAGGCGCGGTGAATCGCTTCGTCCACGGCCATGTTGCGCTTGCCGGCAAGGAATCCGTCGGATAGCAGGCGGACCTTCACTTCTCTACCTCCCTTTCGCGAGTCTACGCCTCATGCAAGGGTGAGGCCGGAATCCTGAAGGGCCCGCTGCGCCTCATCTGGGGTGAGCGGCCTAGGGTAGTTCATCATCACCTGGCCCGGCCGTTCATTGTAGTAGGGCCGGTTGCAGTGCAAGCATCCGGAGGTCTCAAACGGACG
>CAZRRG010000063.1:0-12698 GCA_964602455.1 uncultured Eubacteriales bacterium
GATTGAGTTCATGAAGACCTCTTTCAACGGCAAGTGTAATGGATCAGTCGAACTGCTAAGGTGCCGTGACCTTGAGGCACTGGCTCGGAAGGTCCGGCGCCGCCTGAAGGGGCACTGACCAGTGGGTGGCATACAGCGGCGCTCAGGAGTATGTAGGACGGCTCTCAGTGAGGAGTTCTACTTCCAGTCGCTGCTGGAAGAGGCGCACCGGCTCGGTGAACTGAGCGAGGTTGAACTGGAGAGCATCATGGGACAGTGCGTGGACCTGCTATCGGTCATGACGGAGCGATTCAACCGGGGCATGAGCAGTTCAGTGAAAATTGAGACGGCGCAACAGATTGCAGCATCCAACTTCTACACTATCGGGCTATACTGCAAATCCCTCCCCGACACCGCGTCAGCACTGGCTGCCATAAGGAACGAGAGCATAGCGGAGGCCTACCGCAAGGGCCGGGAGTCACTTGACTCGGAACTGCGCAGAGCCCGGGAACTCTACAGAGTGGTGCGTGTTACTCGGATCCGGAACCCAAATCTCTCGTACAACGCAACGATAGATGAGGGCCTTGAACTGTTCTTTAGCCAGTACGACCCCGACTTCGGATCACACCAGATGCCGGCGTCCATCGACTACCAGTTGCTGAACCCGGTAACCGGTCTGGCAGGAGTCGAGTACATGAACCGGTACCTCGGGAACCTATATGCCGAGAACATCTTCTGTTCACGGTTCGACGATACCGCTATCGACGAGGCAATGAGGGGCTACCACCCAGAGTACGAGGACCTTCTGGTGAACATCTGCGGGCAAGTCCTGCAGAATGCCCTAGGGTGCGCGATGTGCGGCCGGGACCCTCGCTCGTTGAACGTTGCTCGTGCGGACCTCACCTCAATCGCCAGCCAACTGCAGGGAAAAACCGTGGAGTCAATCAGAGACGTCCTCGCCGGTAAGGCAGAGGTCGTCCTGACAACGCTGGATCTCGGCGAACCGCATATCAGGGAGTACATCCTGGGTAGCCTCACGGACATCGCGTCGTCGGTTCGAGTATCTCTAGATACGGGTACCCTGGAAACGGTCTTCACAGCGCGCCGCTCCCGCGGGCGGTCTAGGATTATCAAGTACTCGTCCGGTCTGAAGATGGACGATGAGAAGTACCGCAGCATCGTGAACCGGATCCTTGCCTGCAGGCTCTCCGAGGACAGGGTAGAGATCATCAAACAGCACGTGAAGACGCTATCCGATATGGAGGACATCATCTGCGACGGGGAGCTTACCGAGGAGGAAGCGCTTTCGGTCTTTCGCATGCTGGAGGACATCGACATCGCCGCAATGGTCAAGCGGCACCCTTACAGTCCTGACACGGAGGACCTTGACCTTCCCCAGTCGGAACTGCAATTGCGGCGGTATCTCGATAAGTACCTCCAGACCATGCCAGCGGATCGGCTCCAGCGGCTCCGGAGTATCATGTCGGATATGGAGGAGCCTGTATGAGAGACCTTACACGACGAAACCCTGTCTGGTGAGATCCAGGTTCGCGAGATCCTACTTGATGACCAGGTACTCCTCCCTAATCACCTCAAGGTCGGCCTGATCGAGGTCGCTGACCGACTCCACAATAGCGACCGGGTCGGAGCTCTTCAGGAGCACGTATCCGCCTGGCGAGTTCACGGTCAGTTGGGCGGCCACGACGTCGTTGTCGCCGCGTACAGACATCAGTTCTCTGGAGCCGTCCAACGACAGTAGCCGGTACAGATGCCCGAGCCACTCGACTTATTTGGAGGGTCGCTTTCTGTCAGGTCCAGCGTCAGGTTCAACTTCATGCCATCCTGTATGACGAGCACAAGAGGCTCGAACTCCCATCCGATACCCTTTAGCACGGCTTCTTGCGTGTCACCCTGTACAACCGCCTTCTTCACGAGGCGTTCAGTGGGAACCTCTGTGAGGTCGTCTCCATAGATGCTTTCCCTAAACTCATGTCCTGCGCAGCAACTGGAGCCACTCGCCGGCGGCGCCGCGGTATCCGGATTGCTGACGTCCACGGCATCGAGGTCATCGACGACGCGGAATAGCCCGGTAATCATGCCCATCCAGCAGCTGAAGCGGATGTCGCTGCCACCGGGGGTGAACTCAATCACGTTTTCACCGGACTTGATGCTCTTGGTGATGTTCAAGGATGGGATAACTATCTGATTGTTGCAGGAGTTGACCTGCTGGCCGTCGACCACCCAGCTGACCGGCACTCCACGCTGGACGTACAGCAGGCTCGGCGTGTATCCGCGACCATCGGCGACAGTCATGACGGTCTGCACGCCGTCCTCAATTACAGCCTTGGCCACCTGTCCGGCTGCCGATGCTGTGCGTCCTGTAAGGGAGGCAACGGACGGAAGGGGATGGCCGGCGAGGGCAAGGCCGCGGTTGAACATGACTATTCCAAGGCCAACGACGAGGGCTCCGCTGAAGCGTGCTGCCCGCTTCGTGAATCCCCTGCTCAATAGGGCTGATAGCGCGCCCAGCAGCAACATAACCGGCACGGTCCCGAGGGCAAAAACGAACATGGCCGAGGCTCCCTTGACAGCGCTACCGCTTCCTAGCGCGAACAGCTGCATCGTCTGAAGGGGCCCGCAAGGCATCAGGCCGTTAAGCAGCCCAACAACGAGGGGATTGCTGCTCCGCATGCCCTTGTGGTTGCCGCGGGACGTTCCCGGTAGCGGCAGGCGGAAGGAGAGCTTCAGGCGAGGAGTCATCTTGCCGAAAAGATTCCAACCCGCCATGTTGGCGCCTTTGAGGATCATGAACAGGCCTGCAAACAACATCAGCGCAACCTTCATCGTAGGCGTGATAGCAAAGGCTGAGCCTAATGCGCCAACGATCCCTCCGATGGCCGTGTATGAGATCACCCGGCCGAGGTTGTACAGGAGAGCAGGTCGGAGGGCCTTAAGGCGATTGGATGAACCGCCATCCAGAGTCTGAGACAGCATGATGCCCCCGCACATCCCGACGCAATGCAGGGAGGTAAGTACGCCCACAGCAAAGAGCGCGAGCGTCGTAGCTCCCGTCGAGAGCCGGGAGCTGATGTCGACTCCGCCATTGCGGCCCAACAGCGCAACGACACCCACCACAATGGCGACGCCAAGCAGCTGCGAGAACCGTGCAGGCTTTAGGTCATATCCGGCGCTGACGATTGCCGCCTTTATGTCGTCGACGCTGGACTTAGCGGGATCGAAGCGTACTTTGACGGCGCCGGAAGCGTGGTCCGCCTTGACTGCTTCTACCCCCGGCAGCGCTCGGACGGCTGCCGAGACGGTCTTCTCGCAAGAGGCGCAATGCATCCCAAGGACACTGATTGTCTCTTCCCGCATCTTAGCCACCCTCTGCCCCTCCTGCGCTCACGCAAGCTCGACGGTCCTGACCGGAGTGTACCATGCTCCTCATATTGTACTACACATCATAGTACTAGAGATAGTAGCACATCGGTGCCCGGTGGTCTATATGCAGAAACAGATCGCGGAAGATGTTCGTGTAGCGACATCAGATCAGGCATAGCAGCACGTTATGCAAGTTGCAGCGGCGTCAGCCAGGTACGACGACTTCAGCCGGTACAGCTCAGCACTTCCAGTTGACCTTCGCGGGTTTTGGTTCGTTTTCGACCGCTATGTCTTGCAGGGCAGCATGCATCTTCACGCACTCGTTAGCAGCGACCTTGCTGAGTGAGTCCCAGTCGGCGTCGGGCCCGAGGCGGTCGTACGCAACGGCAAGCGCGCCGTAGAGGGCCAGTCCAAGGGAATGGGTTGCCGCATGGATTGTCGCCGCTGCCTGCCCGATGGTCCTTGCCGCAGCCTGCGCCGCCGGGCTACCCTCGGCTTCCCTCGCTGCTGCGTGAGCTTCGAGGATGAGTCCTTTCACGTGCGGAAGTTTTACCTTGCCGTCCAGCCATTCCCGCGCCGCTTCCAGCGCTGCCCTGGGGCGGGGATCGTTCGGGTAGGACTTCTCGTATATCGGCAGGAGGTGGGCCTCGGCGTAGGAAATGGCCCAGTTCGCCAGAGTGGTCTTGCTCTGTGTCTCAATAAGCCTCATGAGCGCTTGGATGTAAGGCGCTTCTATGTCGCTCAACATTCTGCGGTACTTCGGCATGTGCACTCCCCTGTCGTTTGGGATGGCTATCGGTCTACGGCCTGGTTCTTCGGCACAGGTATACTGAGTGCTGCCGCGAACGTTGCCTGCCTCCCATATCCTACCACGCTCATACCTTCGGTCGCCAATACCGGGCGGATTGGTCTCCATCGATCTACCGAGCGGCACCGGCGCATCGATATGAAGCATCCCTCGGGGGAGGATGCTTCATTTTGAAGCAGGGTCTGAGGTTGCCGGGACTGTTCTACCGGTTGACCTCCCCGACATGCTCCGTGGTGCCCCTCATCAAGGAAGCCGCGAACACCTATGCACCTCATCAGGCTATCCCCGTACACTCCTGCCCCTCATCACGCTGACCATGCGCCAAATAGGCGCGGCCTACCTTTGGCGGGTCGTTGAGTCTCCTCCAAATCCGCAACCTTGCCTCGTTCTGAAGCATCCTCGCCGAAGGGCCGTCCATCGATGCCCCTCATCACACAAAGGGTGTTCGATTCAGGAGCATGCCGGGAAAACGCCTGAACTCATAGACCCCAGAGCCCTACCTGCTGTGGCTACATAGGCCCATGGCGATCGAGCGAACCTCGGACGAACATAGGAACTGGCCATTAGCAGGATCGTCTAGGATCCCACGCAAGATAGGCGGACAGATTTCTACCTAGATACCTATCTGGCCTTTTCAATGCTCCACTTAACGTCATAGGAGCCACGAGCACCCTCGCCAACTAGGCTGATGCGATAGTCGCCTGCCACAGGAGCCTCGAAGGAAATCCTGCCGGAGTTGTCTCCGACTCCACCTGCTTCTCTGGTGAGTTGTCCTTGGGGCCCGTTAAGCAGGATTATCAGACTGCCCTTTTTCAGTGAAATGCTGTAGTCAACCACCAGCGTGTCGCCGGCGGCGAGTCGCACGTCCTTGTTCTGGGTTCCGTCAAAATAGTAGAATCGCGCGTTCATGCTGGCCTTACTTGACGTGGACATCCAGCCTATCTTCAACGAGCAACCTGCAAGAACAAAGGGCGCAGCGAGCAAGATAACAGCCAATACTACCTGCCGGCTCTTCCTCAAAGGTAACCCTCCCATCCCAACGACCGAGCTTCCTCCGGAACACGCCGCTCCATCGCACAACTATGCCAATGGGGTCTACGTTGCGCTCGAGGATAGGCATCACCAATGGTGTATCCGCTGTATACGCTGAGGCGGCGGCTCGAGGGTGCGGAGCGCGAGGCAATAGGAAGGAACTGGCTTCATGGCCGTAGTAGATGAGGAATCCATCCATCAGATCAACTGGTAATGAGGTGTAAATGAGGCTGGGCGATGAAACTGATGATCTGCATGAACGGAGAACCCTCAGACCTTGAACTCTTGCCAGAGATCGCCGACCTCGGAGTGGGGATCGAGCTTGGCAGCCTTGGCATGGTTGGTATCCGCTCGGAGCGGAACTGGGTAGAGCGATGTGCCATGCACCGGAGCGTTCGCGAGCGGTTTGACGGGCCGCTTGCCCTACACGGTCCGTTTCTCGGCATGTCCTTTGCTCATGTCGATCACCTGATTAATCCAGGGGCGACGATATCGCTCGAGGTAGTGGACAAGATGGACGTGAAGGTGGCCGACATCCGCAAGCTCATTGAGCGGTTTGGTTCATAGCCTGAGTCCGCAGCGCTTGAGCCTTATGTCTTTCGGCCCAGGGAGGTGCAGTGTTACTATGCCGACCGGCTTCGAAGACGGCAAGATATACCTGTACCACTACTATGAGAGGCAGAACGGCCCGTTTTTAAGCCTGTCCGACCTACCCGACGACGAGGCACAAAGGATCCAGGATGCTCTAAAAGAGGACGGCAACATCTACTCCAGACGTGACTCTGACGGGCGGTATATGTTCTACCGTCGCATGATAGAGAGCAGAATACGCTCCATCTTCGTGCAGAAAGGCGGGAGACCAGTAAGGCTGACGCCTCACTACTTCATCATCGGAGAATGCGACTACTGCAGGACGTGGTATAAGGAGCCTAGGTTCGTAAGGATCCCGCTCGAAGAGGTTGACCTCGATACGGTCTCGTTTACCTATGGCGATTCGTTTCCGACCTTTGATCCGACCCATGGGGATACGTCGGAATACAGGCAGAATGCGTACACCTACAACGAGATAACTGAGATCGTACGCAAGTACGGATGGCCCAGGTCAACATCGCGAGATGAAGACGTCCCGTACTGGGTACCAAGGTATGTTGAGGCTCAACTGTGGAGCGATGTCCCTCTTAACAAGTGTGAGCCTGAGTGCGTGATCCGGATGACGAATGCTCTGGAAGCCCGGCAACCGGGCACAAGGTAGGAGCTCGTCTACCTTGTGCCGAAGTCTCTAAGACATGCTTGCCTCCTCACTCGCACCAGGAGGTCACACTTTGAACGCAGGACTCTCAGAGGCACCCGCCGCAGATAACCGCATTGTACTCCATGGTCTCAGATCCGAAGAATACGAGCACAGTTTCGACAGACAAGCGTTAAGAGCCCTGAAATCAACACCAGGCTTTGAGTTTCTAGTTCGCAAACTCAACGAATACAGTATGGACCGCCTCAATCGCATACGGTACACGGGTAGCAACATCAAACTGAACGCGCAAGTAATGCCCGAGATTCACAACATCTTGTTTCGCGCGTGCGAGATCCTCGACATGCAGTTCGTGCCCGAAATGTACGTTGCATGGTCATACAACGTGAATGCCTTCACTGCCGGAGTCGAGAGACCCATAGTCGTTGTCACATCGGGGGCTGTGGATCTCCTCACCCACGAGGAACTGGCCTTCCTCATCGGCCACGAGCTGGGCCACATCAAGAGCGGACACGTGCTGTACCACCAGATGGCCGACATCCTCCCTCTTCTCGGCAGCATAGTGGCATCCGCCACGCTGGGCATCGGCGGACTTGTCTCCACGGGGATCCAACTAGCCCTGCTGAACTGGGACAGGATGTCAGAGTTTACCGCCGACCGAGCAGGTCTCCTCGTGTGCCAAAACGCCACGACCGCGGGAAGCGTGCTGATGAAAGCAGCAGGAGTGCCGATGAAATACTTCGACCAGGTTTCCGTCGCGAGTTTCCTTGACCAAGCGCGGGAGTTCGAAGGATACGACTACGACGCGTTCGACAGGGTCGCGAAGGTTCTCAGCACCATGTCATTGGGACACCCGTGGACCGTTCTGCGCGCCTCGGAGATGCTTAAGTGGATTGACACCGGCGAATATGCAGCCGTGATCTCTCGTCCAGCAGCCTCCCGAGCATGCCCGAGATGCGGCAGGGGACTTGTTGGGCAAGAGGTGTTCTGTCCCAAGTGCGGAACGAGGGTATCCAGACAGTAATGATACTGCGCCTGGAGATGATGCCCCTTGTTGCGGCACTTCGTCAAAGTGGCCGGGCTCGGTGCGTTTGCGTTCTTCCCGCTAGGCGACGAAAGAGATCACCGTTTCGAGAAGTGCCAGGCGGGTAGAGACATCTTTGACATCGCGGCTAGGGCAACGGACCCGGACAGATCAAAGCGTTATGATAGAGCCTATGGTAGAATCGTGCCATGGATCGAAACGCGACAGACGCTGCGGGACCGCTATACTCAAAGATTCGCCCGCCTGCCCCAACTCGATCTCTCTTGAGGCGGGAGCGACTTGAGTCTGTCCTAGACCGTGGACTCGCCGAGGGGCGCAGTCTCACTCTGGTTTCCGCTCCCCCAGGCTACGGGAAGAGCACATTGGTCGCCGAATGGCTGCGCTCAACTGGGCACGTCTTCAGCTGGCTCACCCTTGATAGCGGGGATAACGACCCCATGCGTTTCTTCGCCAACCTGGAGAAAGCACTCGATCCTGTGAGGCCAGGTTCTGCTCCTTCTCTGGCGAGCTTGTTCGGAGCTCCGGCGCTGCCAAACCCCGACGCGGTTGCGGGCGCATTGGCCGGAGCGCTGGCGGCGCAAGGGTGGCCGCGCCCGTTCATCCTTGTCTTGGACGACCTTCACACGATCCGGAACCCGTTCATCTTCGATGTGCTTCGTCTGTTCGTCCACAGCCTTCCTCAGTCGGTCCAATTGATCTTGATAACCAGAGAAGATCCCCCGGTTCAACTTGGAAGGCTCAGGGTCCTCGGGCTCCTGACCGAGATCCGCCAAGCGCAGCTCATGTTCAAGGACGAAGAGGCGGAGGCTTTCTTCGGCCACATGCTTCCCGGCACACTCCCTGAAGAGGATGTGCACGACCTCACCGTTCGCACGGAGGGATGGATCGCCGGACTGCAGCTCGCAGCTCTATCCCTGCAGGGTCTCTCCCGGGAAGACTCGACTGGCTTCGTGGAGAGGTTCAGCGGGACCAACCGCTACGTGATCGACTACCTTGTGGAGGAAGTGCTCGAACGCCAACCGGAGGAGACCAAGCAGTTCCTGATAGAGACCTCGGTCCTGGAGCAGCTTTGTCCCGCCCTCTGCGAGCAGGTTACAGGACGGGCCTGTGCGGGCCAGACGCTTGCAGAGTTTGAGCGAGCCAACCTGTTCATGTCTCCCCTGGACGGCACCCGTCATTGGTACCGCTACCATCCTCTGTTTTCGTCGGTTCTCTCCAACCTGCTGGAGCCGGCTCGGGAGCGGGAACTCCGAAAGAGGGCCGCAATGTGGCTCGATGAGAACGGGTATGTAGACGAGGCAATATCTCAGGCGATGAGGTGCGGAGACCCAGCATACGCCGCTTCGCTTGTCGGGCGCTCCGCCAAGGACTCGGTTCTCAGAGGAGAACCTGCCACACTGCTCTCGCGCATCGAGAGCTTGCCGCAGGACGTGGTCGCCAGCAACGTGCAACTGTCGGCGTACCGGGCCTGGTGCCTTTTCTTCACCGGGCGGATGAGAGAGGCTGCCTCAGTCATCTCGACGATCAATGCCGAGCAAGGTGAGGCAGACTCCCTGACACAAGGCATTATCTACGCCTTGACCGCTTGGCTCGCCGAAGCCTCAGGAAACCAGGAGAATCGCTTGATGGCAGATAAGGCGCTGGAGCTTTTCGGCGACCAGGAGCCTTACTTCAAAGTCATCACCTTAATCCCCCGTGCGCACACCCTGAACGCCACGTCAATCCCAAAGGGAACCGAAGCGCTCAGAGAGGCCTATGCCTTGTCACGGTCGCTCAAGCACCCGTATGTGCCAATGGGAGCCCTGTTCAACCTGGCGTTCAACCTTTACATGGAGGGTCGCCTCCGCGAAGCTAGGGCTCTCTGCGAGGAGGCGGTTGCACGTTCGACGAACAACCGCGGCGAAGTACTCGCGCCTGCCGGCCCGGCGCTCATAATGGCCGGCGTGTTGGCCTATGAGGCTGACGAGACCGGCGTCGCCCTCGAGAGCATCCGTCACGGGCTGGACCTCTGCCGGTCGATCAACCTTGAACGCACCCTTGGCGGAGATGCCGAGGAGACTCTGGCAGCGATCTACATGGCCCAGGGCAACGCTGCAGCCGCACTCGAGGTCCTTGAACAAGCCAGGATAATGGCGCTGGAGACCGGACTTCGGACCGTTGCCAGGACTATGGAGGCGAGGCAGGCCGAAATCCACCTGCGTCTAGGGGACACGGCCAAGGCAGGCGTCTGGGCTCTGAACTCCGGATTATCTTCCGCGTCTCTTGCTGTCGAGCACAGGGGAACGAATCTCTTGGTCTATGCCAGATACCTCATGGCCACGGGTCGCTCAGAAGAGTTTCAGCAGCTTGTGACAGCCGGGATAGCGCTGACGAAACGGATTCAGGCGCGCACGATGTGCATCCGGACGTTGAACCTGTGCGTCCTGGACGCGCTTAGGCGGGGCGACGAAGCCGGCGCGGTCGAGTTCTTGAGAGAGTCGGTGCGTTTGGCCGGCGATGAACCATATTGCAGGATCTACTTGGACGAGGGGCCTGCGCTGCTTAGGATCATGCCTAAGGTGCGTGACGAAGCCCCGGCTCTGGTCAACCGCGTTGTGGCTGCATCCAATCGTCGGCCTGCGCAGACGGAGCAGGCCGCCCAATCATCGTCTTTGGCCGAACCTCTCAGCTTCCGGGAGATTGAGGTCCTGAGACTCGTCGAACGCGGGCTGTCAAACGATGAAATCGCGGATGATCTGTTCATCTCGACCGGAACGGTAAAGTGGCACCTTTGCAACATCTTCGGCAAGATGGCGGTGAAGAACCGCGTCCAGGCGGTCGCCGCAGCGAAGGCGCTGGGCCTCCTCAAGGACTAGCCGTCGTCATCTGAAGTCCCGCCAACACATCTGAAAACCCTCCGACAACCCTCCTATAACCATCCGAAAACCTAACTTTGGTTAGGTCAACCCCAACTCCCGCTCCCGGTATAACTGAGCCGTGAAGTGCGACCCCAGGTCGCGCAAAGGAGGGTGAAGTGGATGGGGTTCTGCAGGATAACCGTCAAAGGCCATCTTGATCCCCTGAAATCCAGATGGTTTGAAGGCTTGACCGTGACGCCCGTGGAGGACGGACAGACGAGGATTGAGGGCTTCGTGCCCGACCAATCTGCCCTGCATGCGGTACTTACTCGCCTAAGAGACTTGGGAATCGAACTCGTGTCCCTGGAGACCGGTGGAGTGAGGTGCGTCAGATGATCGTGTGGAGTCTTTGGGCAACGATCCCGGCAATGCGCTATGTCCACCTGGGCTTGGGAGTTTCGCTCTGCATCTGGGCAGCGCTCTCGGCGGAGAAGGTCATAAACCTCTCCATGACGGTGAGGGCAAATCACTACGCCCGGCCATCGAGGCTCTTGAGAGAGGGCGTGTACGCCCAGGTCCGTCACCCAATGTACGGCCGGTTCATCCTGATGTTCGCAGGGCTCGGCTTCGCCCTCTGCTCCAAACTAGGTATCGGCGTTGGACTCGCCGCCGCAGCTCTCTGGACGTTCAACGCCGTGTTCGAGGAGAAGACCGACCTCATTCCTCACTTCGGACGGCAGTACCTTGACTACGCGGCGACAGTTAGGCCGATGCTCTTTACCCCGTTGCAAGGGACGTTTCTGGCAGTCCTGATGGTCGTATCGGTATGCGGCCTCTTCAACTGATCGAAGACCGGAACAATACTAGGAGGTACCTATCGTGGAAGATGTCTGGAGCCATTTCGGAAACTGGTGGGCGGCAGGAGTTGTAATACTGGTCTACGGGATCTTCGTGGTGTTCGTGCCGTTCTACAAGAAGAGCCAGTCGAAACCCAGCGGCGTGTTCCTCGCGTTCGTCGTCGCCTATGCCCTCGAGATGTTCGGGATCCCGATGAGCATGTACGCGCTCAGTTGGCTCTTGGGACGGGCGATACCGGAAGGTGTCCTCTGGGGGCACACCCTGGTTAGCCTAATCGGGAACTGGGGCATGTACATCGGCGCCGCCTGCAGCATAACTGGGATGGTTATGGTCGTCGCCGGATGGCGTAACATCTACAAGCACTACTGGAGCAAGGAAGAGGGCCAAGGCAAGCTGGTGACTACGGGGCTCTACTCCCGGATCCGCCATCCCCAGTACACCGGTTTCCTCCTCATCACTCTCGGCATGCTCTTGGAGTGGGCGACTCTTCCCCTGTTGATTATGTGGCCAATCCTCGCGGTTCTCTACTACCGCCTTGCGAGGAAAGAGGAAAGGGACATGGAGGAAGAGTTCGGCGAGGAGTACCGGCGTTACAAGAAGTCGACCGGCATGTTCCTCCCCTCGCTGAAGGCAGCCAACTAACAAGCGTAGGGAGTATAGCAAGAGGAGCCAGGATGTCCTGGCTCTTCTTGTCATGACCCCAGTCTGGCCCTCCATCGATCAGAACCCGAACCAAGCAGGATACTAGGTGTATAATGCCAAGTGACCAGCATTAGGACCATGGCCACCGATCTGGCAAGGCATTCTGTTCGGGGAGAGCACACACTCCCATATGTGAGGAGGCCCAACACTATGGAGTTCTATGAAGTAGTGAAGAAGAGGCGAACAACGCGGGAGTGGCAGAACAAGGACGTTCCCCTAGACGTCATCAAGCGAATTATCGACGCAGGTTTGGCTGCGCCTTCGAACAATCACTTGCGGGAGTGGGAGTTCGTTGTGCTGCACGATCCGGAGGAAAAGGATAACGCGCTCGGGCTCGTTAAGGCGTGGACTGCGGAGCATGGTCTCTCCGATCCGGATCGCTTGTTCCCGGTCGGAACGATCCAGCAGCGTATGTACAAGTACGCGATGCCGAGACAGTATTCGATGCTCCGAAGCGCTCCGTATGTCATCATCCCATTGTTTAAGGCAAACAGGCTGAACTGCGAGTACGTCAATCAGTTGAACGCTTTTGCCTCCATATGGTGCGTGGTTGAGAACATCTTCCTTGCCGCGACAGCCGAAGGGTTGGGGTACTCAATGCGCATCCCTGTGGGAACCGAGGGAGAGAGTGTCTGCAAGGCATTGGGAGTCCCAGGTGACTACATGATGCCCTGCTACATCGGCATTGGCTATCCGGCAGAAGGCGCACCTTCCATTGAGCAACACGCCTATACTGCCGATCAAAAGATCCCTTACGGTAAGTGGTGATTAGACTGGTGCCGGAGGCGGGATTTGAACCCGCACGGG
>CAZRRG010000064.1:0-12695 GCA_964602455.1 uncultured Eubacteriales bacterium
GACTGCGGTTCGCTATCCGCGAGGGCGGCAGGACCGTGGCTTCCGGCGTAGTTACCAAGGTTACTGAGTAAAGCTGCCGAGCCGGCGGTGCCAGCCCTGAGCGAAGCTTACTAGCGCGCCGCGAAGCGATCGCGCCAGAGATTCGCGGAGGGCGAACCGCAGGCGAGCCAGATAGGTGTGCAAGGTCGACAGCGGTTTCAGCCCGAAGCGAAGCTTACTAACGTGCCGCGAAGCGACACGCCAGATTCGCGGAGGGCTAACCGCTGGAGACCCAAGGCAGTGAGCAAGTCGGACCTGCGGGTTTCAGTTAAGAGGAGTGATTGTCATCGTGCGGAGACAGAGAATCCGGGTCCGTCTGAGGGCTTTTGACCACGAGGTCCTGGACCAGTCGGCAGCCAGAATAGTCGACACCGCCAAGAGGACCGGCGCCCTCATTTCGGGTCCTGTGCCGCTTCCCACCGAGCGGAGCGTCTATACGATTCTGGTCGCTCCCAACGGCGAGAAGGATATCCGCGAGCAGTTCGAGATGCGCGTGCACAAACGGCTCATCGATATCATGGAGCCGACGACCAAGACCATGGACGCGCTCACGAGGCTGGACCTTCCAGCCGGCGTGGACATCGAGATCAAGAGTGTTTGACCTAAGCTTCCGTGATGGAGGAGGTGTCCTTTCATGAAGGCCATCCTCGGCAAAAAGATAGGGATGAGCCAGGTATTCGCCGAGTCCGGGGAACTCGTACCCGTAACCGTCATTGAAGCCGGTCCGTGCACGGTCGTGGAGAAGAGGACTCTTCAGAAGGATGGGTATTCGGCCGTCCAGCTCGGCTTTGGCTTTATAGCCGAGAAGAAAGTGACGAAGCCCGTTCTAGGCCAGTTCAAAGCCAAGAAACTCACTCCGGTCAGGTACCTACGTGAGTTTCGCGTGGACGAGGACGAGAAGGTCGCCGTCGGCGATCAGGTGAAGGTTGACGTCTTCAAGACAGGGGACGTCGTTGAGGTAACCGGCAAGAGCATCGGCAAGGGGTTTGCCGGCGCCATCAAGCGCCACAACTTCCACCGGAGCTTCATGGGCCACGGCTCCAAGTACCACCGGGGCGTGGGCTCTCTCCAGTCGAGAGACGCATCCAGGGTGTTCAAGGGTAGAAGGCTTCCCGGACACATGGGCGACGAGAGGGTCACAGTCCGTAACCTTACGGTCGTGAGCGTGGATCCCGAGAAGAACCTGCTGCTCGTAAAGGGCGCGGTTCCAGGCGCCAATGGTTCCCTTGTGATGATCAAGGGAGCAGCGCGCTAACGCAAAGACGTAGTTAGAGGGAGGGATCCTCGTGCCCCAAGCCGAGGTTTTCAGTCCTAAAGGAGAAAAGGTGGGCGAGATTGGGCTCTCCGAAGCCGTCTTCGGCAAGGAGCCAAACCTCGACCTGATAAGGGCCGCGGTGCTGGCGCACCTGAACAAGGCCAGGGTCGGCACCGTCAAGGTGAAGACCAGGTCCGAAGTTTCAGGCGGCGGCCGCAAGCCCTGGAGACAGAAGGGTCTGGGAAGAGCCAGAGCCGGCGCTACCAGGTCTCCGGTCTGGAGGCATGGCGGAGTGGCGTTCGGTCCTCAGGCCAGGGACTACAGCTGGGCCATCACCAAGAAGGTGAAGAGGTTGGCCCTTCGTTCGGCCCTTTCGGCCAAGGCCCAGGACGGGCAGGTCGTAGTCCTGACCGATCTTAAGATGGCGGCGCCCAAGACAAAGGATCTTGCGAGCTTCCTGAAGTCCATGGGGATGGTGAAGAACGTCCTTATCGTGACACATGAGATAGAGCCGAACCTGGTGCTCTCAGCCAGGAACATCCCGGGAGTCTCGGTTACGACCGCTCAGGACCTTTCGACCTACCAGACCATGGCCGCGAAGCACCTTCTCATCACCGAGGATGCGGTGAAGAAGCTCGAGGAGGTACTAGCATGAACCTTGCGGCGAGAGACATCATCATTGCACCCATCGTAACTGAGAAGAGCAACGAGGCTATGGGACGCGGCAGCTACACCTTCAGGGTTCATCCTGATGCGACCAAGGCCGACATCCACAACGCGGTGGAGGAGATCTTCAAGGTTAAGGTGCGCAGAGTCAACACCATGAACATCTCGGGCAAACCCAGGAGGCTGGGCCTCCGCATTGGGCGCACCCGCAACTGGAAGAAGGCCATAGTCACCCTCGCCCCCGGTCAGAAGATCGAGTTCTTTGAGGGCGTGTAGGTAGGAGGGATCTGGCGTGCCGGTCAAGAGCTTTAAACCCACATCCCCGGGCCTAAGGGGACGAGTAGCGCCAACTTATGAAGAGATAACAAAGAAGGAGCCGGAACGGAACCTCACCGTCTCCAAGAAGAAGTCTTCGGGCCGCAACGCCCAGGGGCGCGTTACTGTGCGCCATCGCGGCGGCGGCGCCAAGAAGATTGTGAGGATCGTGGACTTCAAGAGGGACAAGGACGGCATCCCGGCCAAGGTCACTGCCATTGAGTACGATCCCGGCAGGTCTGCCCGTATCGCTCTTCTGGCTTACGCCGATGGCGAGAAGCGGTACATTGTCGCCCCTCTCGGGGTGAAGGTGGGCGATGTGCTGAAGTCCGGACCAGGAGCCGACATTAAGCCCGGCAACGCTCTTCCGCTGGAGAGCATCCCGACGGGCACCGTCGTGCACAATGTCGAGATGATCCCGGGCAAGGGCGCCCAGATCGCGAGGAGCGCAGGCGCGTCCGCGCAGCTCATGGCGAAGGAAGGCGGCTTCGCCCTCTTGCGTCTCGGCTCCGGCGAGCAGCGCAAAGTGCCGGTTCAGTGCAGGGCCACGATTGGCCAGGTCGGCAACGTTGAGCACGAGAACGCGGCAAGCGGCAAGGCCGGTAGTACCCGGCACAAGGGCTGGCGCCCGACGGTCCGCGGCGTGGTCATGAACCCTGTGGACCACCCCCACGGAGGCGGCGAAGGCAAGTCTCCCATCGGGCATCCCGGACCGCTTACGCCTTGGGGCAAGCCTGCTCTCGGGTATAAGACCAGGAAGAAGAACAAGGCTTCAAGCAAGTACATCGTGAAGGACCGTAGGAGATAACCACAAAGGAAGGAGGGGGCGACAAGAGTGAGTAGGTCAACTAAGAAGGGGCCGTACGTCGATGCAAAGCTTATCGCGAAGATCCGCGAGATGAACGCCAAGGGTGAAAAGCGGGTCATAAGGACCTGGGCCAGGGACTGCACCGTAGTGCCTGAGATGTTGGGTCACACGATCGCGGTGCACGACGGGAGGAAGCATGTCCCGGTATACGTCACTGAAGACGCAGTGGGCCACAAGCTTGGCGAGTTCGCTCCCACAAGGACATTTAGGGGTCACGGAGCGCACACCGAGCGATCCACCGCTCTAAAGTAAGGGGGAACGGCTAGTCATGGAGGCCAGAGCTGTAGTCAAGCACGTGCGGATTTCCCCTTCTAAGGTGCGTATTGTGGCCGATTTGGTCCGGGGAAAGCCCGTAAACGAGGCGCTTGCGATCCTTATGCACACGCGCAAGAGAGCCAGTCTCGTGATAAGCAAAGCGATCGCGTCCGCCGCCGCAAACGCGGAGAACAACCATGATATGAACAGGGACGCCCTGTATGTGTCGTCCATCATGGTCGATGGGGGCCCCACATTGAAGAGGTACCATCCTCGTCAGAGAGGGCAGGCGTTCAAGATTTTGAAGAGGACTTCCCACCTCACGGTGACAGTCAAGGAAAGAGAGGAGGGTTAAGACTTGGGACAGAAGACACATCCGAAAGGGTTTCGCCTTGGAGTTATCTACGATTGGGACTCCAGGTGGTTCGCCCGTAAAGACTTCTCAGAACTCCTCCTCGAGGACAATAAGATTCGCAGCTTTGTGAAGAACAAGCTCCGCTCTGCCGGCATCGCCCGCGTCGAGATCGAGAGGAAGCCGCAGGAGGTCACTGTGACCATCCACGCGGCCAAGCCTGGCGTGGTTATCGGCAGGGGAGGCACCGGCATTGAGGCGCTCCGCAAAGAGATCGCCGATATGACCAAGAAGAAGGTTATCCTCCATGCCCTTGAGGTGAAGAATCCCGAGATCGATGCCCAGCTGGTTGCAGAGAACATCGCTGAATCCATTGAGCGCAGGGTTTCTTACAGAAGGGCAATGAAGCAGGCCATGCTCCGCGCCATGAGGGTTGGCGCCAAGGGCATCAGGATCCGCTGCTCCGGACGACTTGCAGGCGCCGAGATCGCTAGGCGCGAGCGGTCGGGCGAGGGCACCGTTCCGCTTCACACGCTCAGGGCTGATGTGGACTACGGTTTCGCCGAGGCCCACACCACCTACGGCAGGATCGGCGTAAGGGTTTGGATTTATAAGGGAGACATTCTCCCCCAAAGGGCTGCCAAGACGCCGGCAGCGGCGCCCGCGACGGCCCCGGCAGAGGGAGGTACAAAGACCAATGTTGATGCCTAAGAGGATGAAGTGGCGCAAGCACCACCGGGGTACCAACACCGGGAAGGCCCAGAGGGGCGCCGAGGTTTTCTACGGCGAGTACGGCCTTCAGGCGCTTGAGCCGGCTTGGATTACCGATCGCCAGATCGAGGCTGCTCGTGTCGCCCTCACCCGTTACATCAAGAGGGGCGGCAAGGTTTGGGTCAGGATATTCCCTGACAAGCCGATCACCAAGAAGCCTGCCGAAACCCGTATGGGCAGCGGCAAGGGAAACGTGGAGTACTATGTGGCCGTTGTGAAACCCGGCAGGATCTTGTTCGAGATAGCCGGAGTTCCGGAAGCGGACGCGCGCGAGGCGCTGAGGCTTGCCGGCACCAAGCTTCCCATCAACACCAAGTTCCAGATCCGGCGCGATACAGCGGGAGTTTCAGAAGAGAAGGCGGTGACTTCTAATGAAGGTGCAGGAGATTAAGGATCTCAACGACAAGGACCTGGAGAAAAAGCTCTCCGACCTCAAGGAAGAGCTCTTCAACCTGCGCTTTCAGATGACCACGGGGCAGCTGGACAACGTCATGCGGCTGCGCGACGTGAAGCGGTCTATCGCCAGGGTGAAGACGGTCCAGAGGCAGAGGGAGCTCGGCAAGCTCGCTCGGGAGGTTTAGATATGGAACGCGGGACGCGCAAAGAGTTCACGGGTGTCGTCGTGAGCGACAAGATGGAGAAGACAAGGGTTGTCTCGATCGAGACCTGGAAAGTGAGCCCGAAGTATGGCAAGAGGGTGCACTCGACCAGGAAGGTCAAGGCACATGATGAGGGAAACGTCTCCAAGGTTGGAGATACCGTCCGCATTGTGGAGTCGAGGCCGCTTTCAGCAGACAAGAGATGGCGGATCTCTGAAGTGGTAGGCAAGTCCGTCGCCGCTCCTGGGGGTGACCGGGCGTGATCCAGCGTCAGACCCGTCTAGCGGTGGCCGACAACACCGGCGCCAGGGAGATTCAGTGCATCCAGGTCGTGGGTGGCTCTGTCCACCGGTACGCCTCTCTGGGCGACCTGATCATCGCTTCCGTTAAGGAGGCCACTCCTGGAGGCGTTGTCAAGAAAGGCCAGATTGTGAAGGCAGTTGTGGTGCGGATGACCAAGAACATCCGCAGGCCGGACGGCACCTACATCAAGTTTGACGACAACGCTGCCGTCATTCTGAGGGACGACAAGGAGCCGCAAGGCACACGTATTTTCGGGCCCGTGGCAAGGGAACTCAGGGATAAGCACTTCACCAAGATCGTGTCGCTGGCTCCCGAAGTGCTTTAGGCCTCTAAAGGTGGTGAACGTTCTCGTGAATATAAAGAAGGACGATACGGTCCTGGTCATTAGCGGGAAGTACGCCGGCAAGAAGGGCAAGGTCCTTCGTGTAAGGCCGGCTGAGGACCGGTTGGTGGTCCAGGGTGTCAACATGCAGAAGAAGCACCAAAAGCCCACCAAGGACCTGCCGCAGGGCGGGATCATCGAGGCCGAGGGTCCAATCCATAGGTCCAACGTGATGCTGGTCTGTCCCAAGTGCGGGAAGCCGTCGCGGCTCCGGGCCAAGGTTGAAGGCGAGAAGAAGGTCCGGGTTTGCGGCAAGTGCGGCGAAGCGATTGACAAGTGAGGTCGAGTGACGTGGCGCTAAAGGAAGTGTACCAGAAAGAGGTCGTTCCCGCGATGATGAAGGCCTTTGGGTACAAGAACCACATGCAGGTGCCCAAGGTTCAGAAGATCACCATCAACATGGGCGTCGGGGAAGCGACCCAGAACGCGGACGCACTCGAAGCGGCGGCGGCCGATCTGGCCAAGATTTCGGGTCAGAAACCGGTTATCACCAAGGCCAAGCGGTCCATCTCGGCGTTCAAGGTTAGGGCCGGGATGAACGTAGGATGCAAGGTTACACTGCGTGGCGAGAGGATGTACGACTTCTTCGAGAAGCTGGTCCACGTAGTCATGCCGCAGCTTCGTGACTTTAGGGGCATTTCGCCCGATGGTTTTGACGGGAGAGGCAACTTCTCTCTGGGCCTCAAGGAGCAGATCATCTTCCCGGAGATCGAGTACGACAAGGTCTCCAAGGTCCGGGGTATGAACATCACCGTCACCACGAGCGCAAGGACCGACGAAGAAGGGCATTACCTCTTGAAGGCCCTTGGAATGCCTTTCAAAGAGTAAGGGGGAATTTCATTGGCACCCTTGGCCAAGATCAACAAGGCTAATAAGGAACCCAAGTTCAAGACCCAGAGGGTGAACCGCTGCAAGATGTGCGGCCGTTCCCACGGGGTCATCAGGAAGTTTGGGCTCTGCAGGCATTGCTTCAGGTCGCTCGCGCATCGCGGGGAGATCCCTGGCATCAGGAAAGCCAGCTGGTAGGAGGGACACCATCATGACACATGACCCGGTTGCGGATATGCTTACCAGGCTCCGCAATGCTGGCATGGCCAGACACGAGAAAGTAGAGCTGCCTTCCTCTCGCCTCAAGGAGAGAGTCCTTGCGGTGCTCAAAGAGGAGGGCTATATCCGGGACTACGAGGTGACCTCCGACAAGCCTTACCCGAAGCTGAAGGTCTACCTGAAGTACGGTCCCGGCAGGACCAGGGCGATCAAGGGCATCAGGCAGATATCCAAGCCTGGCCTTAGGGTATACGCCCAGAAAGACGAGATTCCGAGAGTGTTGGGCGGGCTTGGGATCGCGGTTGTCTCCACGTCCAAGGGTATTATGACAGACAAGTCCGCTCGGTCCTTGGGGCTCGGCGGCGAAGTAATCTGCTACGTCTGGTAAGGCGGGAGGTCTTGGACGTGTCTCGAATTGGACTTAAGCCAATACCGGTCCCCAAGGGCGTCACCGTGACCGTGAACAACGGAGAGGTCACAGTGAAGGGCCCCAAAGGGACTCTCACTAGGAAGTTCCACCCTGACATGAAGATCGAGATGCAGGGAGACGAGATCTCGGTTGCGCGGCCTACCGACGGCAAGATGCACAAGTCGCTGCACGGCCTCACCCGGACCCTTCTGGCAAACATGGTCCACGGCGTGACCGAAGGATACGAAAAGGTCCTGGAGATCTCAGGGATGGGCTACCGCGCCACCAAGACCGGGGACAAGTTGGTCTTGAACCTCGGCTTCATCAGGCCGGTCGAGATTGTGCCGCCCGCGGGCGTCACCATTGAGGTTCCCTCCCCGACGTCCTTCATCGTGAGGGGTATTGATAAGGAAGTTGTAGGGCAGCTCTGCGCGGAGATCAGAAGGCTCCGCCCGCCCGAGCCCTATCAGGGTTCCGGCGTGAAGTACCAGGGCGAGAAGATCAGGCGCAAGGTTGCCAAGGCCGCCAAGTAGCGGCGGGCACGGTTTAGGGAGGATTGACCTTCTATGAAAGCTAAGCAGGAAAAGAGAAAGACGCGCCACCTCCGTGTCAGGAAGACCGTCTCCGGTACGCCGGAGCGTCCCAGACTGTGCGTGTTCCGCAGCCTGAAGCATATTTACGCTCAGGTCATTGACGATACGTCAATGCATACGCTGGCTTCCGCGTCCACCGCGGAACCTGACTTCAAGAAAGACGGGAAGACCGGGGGCAACATCGCGGCTGCCGTCCAGGTAGGCAAGCTCGTCGCGGCAAGAGCATTGGAGAAGGGAATAAAGAAAGTGGTGTTCGACCGAGGCGGCTACCTCTATCACGGACGCGTGAAGGCGTTGGCTGACGCCGCCAGAGAGGGCGGGCTGGATTTCTAAAATGCGGGGTGATTTCGTGGTAGAGCCGAGAAGAGACAGGGGCCGGGACGGCAGAGCACCCAGGACCGAAAGGCGAGACGGTCCAGCCCAGCCTCAGGATGAATTCAAGGACGAAGTAGTCAGCGTTGGACCGGTTTCAAAGACCGTCAAAGGCGGACGCAGGCGCAGCTTCCGTGCGCTGGTGGTTGTGGGCAACGGAAACGGCAAGGTCGGAGCAGGCCTTGGCAAGGCTCTTGACCTCACCGATGCCATTCGCAAGGGCATCGATGACGCCAAGAAGAACCTGATTGACGTTCCCAGACACGACAACACCATCCCCCACGAGGTCCTCGGACGGTTTGGCGCGGGCATGGTACTGCTACGCCCGGCCTCGCCCGGAACAGGCGTTATCGCGGGGCGCGGCGTTAGGCCGCTCATGGAGCTAGCCGGCATCCAGGACATCCTGGCGAAGTCTTTGGGTTCGGCCAACCCTTACAACGTTGTATATGCCACTATTGCGGCGCTCAAGGAACTCCGGAGCGCTCAGGAAGTGGCGGCACTCCGGGGCAAAACGCAGAAGCCCAAGGAGGCCCAGGAGAGAGAGGTCTCACCCGATGGAATTGCATAACTTGCCCGTTACACCGGGTTCAGTCAAGAAGGCCAAGAGGAAGGGCCAGGGTATCGGGTCCGGCAATGGCAAGACCGCCGGCCGCGGACACAAGGGCCAGAAGGCAAGGTCCGGAGGTACCAAGGGACCGGGCTTCGAGGGAGGCCAGATGAGGCTGACCATGAGGCTCCCCAAGCGGGGCTTCCACAACATCTTCGGGACCGTCTACAGTCTGGTCAACGTTTCCGACCTCAGCGCGTTCGACGCCGGCAGCGAAGTCGGGCCGGAGCAGCTTCAGGCTGCTGGGCTCATGCGCAAGAACGTCGAGCTGGTTAAGGTCCTGGGAGACGGAGAATTGGAGAAGGCCCTTACCGTCAGGGCCCACGCTTTCTCCAAGACGGCAAAGGAGAAAATAGAGGCCGCCGGCGGCAAGGCCGAGGTGATATAGATGATCGCTACCTTGAGGAACGCATGGCGAGTTCCGGAACTCAGGAAGAGAATCCTGATTACCGTGGGCTTGCTCATAGTCTTCAGGGCTGGAGTGGCAGTGCCGGTACCCGGAGTTCTGCCTGAGGTCATCAGCGAGATGTTCTCGGAAGGCACGCTCTTTGCCTTCATGGATCTGTTCTCGGGCGGCGCTCTGTCTTCGTACTCCGTCTTCGCCATGAGCATCTATCCTTACATCAACGCCTCGATCATCATGCAGCTCTTGCAGATGGTCATTCCTAAGTGGGAAGAGATGTCGAAGGAAGAGGAAGGGCGCAAGAAGCTTCAGGGCTACACCAGGTACGGCACCATCATCTTCGGCCTGATCGAGGCTTTCGGTATGACGGTGGCCATCAGGGCGCGGGGAGCTCTCGTCTCCCAATCGTGGTTCCTGGTTGCCGAGATCATGCTGACCCTTACGGCAGGCACCGCTTTCTTGATGTGGCTTGGCGAGGTCATCACCGAGAAAGGCATCGGCAACGGTATCTCGCTGTTCATCTTCGCAGGCATCATAGTGCAGATGCCCGCCGAGATCGGGCAGATGGTGGCTTCCATGCAGCTGGGACTCACCCATTGGTACAACGTGGCCGGGGTGCTAGCCATTTCCCTTGTCACAATCATGGCGGTTATATGGGTCACCGAAGGCGAGCGCAGGGTGCCGGTCCAGTACTCCAAGCGGGTTGTCGGTCGCAAGATGATGGGCGGCTATGCCACCAACATCCCGATCCGCATCAACCAGGCCGGCGTGATCCCGGTGATCTTCGCTCAGTCGCTCCTATCCTTCCCGACAACCATCGCGGCGTTCGCCTCCGACAAGCCTTGGGCAGCAAAGCTAGGCGAACTGTTCGATGCCAGCCAGCCGTGGTATACTGCGTTGTATGCCCTGCTCATTTTCGGGTTTACGTTCTTCTATACCGCGATGGTCTTCAACCCTGTGGAGGTCGCGGACAATATGAGGAAGTACGGCGGCTTCATCCCGGGCATCAGACCGGGTAAGCCGACGTCTGATACGCTTGCCAAGATAGTCAACAGGATCACTGCGGTCGGGGCTCTGTTCCTGGCCGTGATCGCGATCCTGCCGAGCTTGCTGGTCAAGGTAACCAAGCTTTCCGGGTTCCACGCTCTGGGAGGCACTGCGCTTCTCATCGTGATAGGTGTTGCGACCGAGACCATGAAGCAGATCGAGGCGCAGCTGGTTATGAGGAACTATCAAGGATTCATGAGATAGGACGGTGGCGTTCTTGCATCTTTTGTTTCTGGGGGCTCCGGGATCCGGCAAAGGTACTCAGGCCAAGCTTCTGGCAGAGAAGCACGGCCTTAGCCATATTGCTCCCGGCGATATCTTCAGGCGGGAGATAAGGAACAAGACCGAACTGGGGCTCTTGGTCGAGGGGATCCTCGCCAGAGGTGATCTCGTCGATGATGCCACTACGCTCCGTATTATGGAGAAGGCCATGAGTGAGGCCGGGGAAGCAGGATTCGTACTGGATGGCTTTCCTCGGAACCTCGCGCAGGCCGAGGCGCTCGACGAGATGCTGGCGGCATCGGGGACGAAACTGGACCTGGTGCTGAACTTGGTCGTTCCCGAAGAGAACATCTTGGAACGTGCAAGGAACAGACGTGTTTGCAGCGTGTGCGGCAGGCCTTACAGCCTCACGGTGCAGCCTCCCAAGAAGGAAGGCGTCTGTGACCACTGCGGCTGCGAGCTCGTGACTCGCAAGGATGACCGGGAAGAGACCGTGAAAGACCGGCTTTCTGTATATCACCGGCTGACCGAGCCTCTTGAGGATTACTACGGACGCCAGGGTCTTGTGGTCGATGTTTGCGGCGAAGGCGAAGTCGACGAAGTTGCGCAGCGCATCGAGGGCGAGCTGGCAGCTCGTAATCTTCTGAAGCGAAAGTGATCCAATGATATTTCTGAAGACTGACCAGGAAATAGAGCTTATGGCCAAGGCGGGGCAGGTAGCGGGCAGCTGCCTGGCTTTGCTGGGCAGCATGGTTAAGCCCGGCATAACCACCAGGGAACTGGATGCCGTCGCCGAGGATTTCATCCGTAAGTGCGGGGCTATCCCCACGTTCAAGGGTTACATGGGGTTCCCCGCTAGCATCTGCGCTTCCCGGAACGACGTAGTCGTCCATGGCATTCCGGACGATACACCGCTTCTGGAAGGCGACATAATCTCGATCGACGTCGGAGCCACGCTCGAGGGGTACGTAGGAGATACCGCGGCAACGTTCCCCGTGGGCAAGGTTTCGGCGCAAGCGAGATTGCTCATAGACACGACCAGGGAGTCGCTCTACGCCGGGATCGCTGCGGCAATCCCCGGCAATCACCTGGGAGACATCGGAGCGGCAGTCGAGGGCGTTGTCAGGAAGGCCGGGTTCTCGGTAGTCACCGATTACGCCGGCCACGGCGTTGGACGCAGGATGCACGAGGATCCCAACGTCCCCAACTTTGGGGTCAAAGGGACCGGTCCTGTGCTTCGCCAGGGCATGGTCATCGCGATTGAGCCGATGGTCAACGCAGGCAGGCACGAGGTTATCTCGTACCCGAACATGCGGGTTGTCACCAAGGACGGGTCGCTCTCGGCCCACTTCGAGCACACGGTGGCAGTGACGGCGAAGGGGCCCAGGCCCCTCACGTTGGTTTAAATTGCCAACCGTTGGAGAGACTTTGTTAGGTGTATGAGGGGGAATACGATGCCGAAGCAAGACAGCATTGAGGTTGAGGGCAGGGTCGTCGAGCCGCTACCCAATGCAATGTTTCGGGTGGAGATCGAAGGAGGGCACAAGGTCCTCGCTCACATCTCCGGGAGGATGAGGATCAACTTCATTAAGATCCTTCCCGGGGACAGGGTTCTTCTTGAACTCTCTCCTTATGACCTCTCCCGCGGCAGAATAGTCCGGCGTCTACGGTAGAAGGCAAGGAGGGTTCTCTGTGAAGGTACGGCCTTCAGTCAAGAAGATATGCGAGAAGTGCAGGATTATCAGGAGGCACGGCAGGGTTAGAGTGCTGTGCGAGAATCCTAAGCACAAGCAGAAGCAGGGATAAGGCGGGGGTGAAGGAATGGCTCGTATAGCAGGTGTTGATCTACCCAGGGACAAGCGAATCGAGGCCGCTCTCCCTTACATTTACGGGATCGGACCCACCAGGGCCGGGGAGATCCTCAAGGCCACGGGCATCAGCCCCAACACCAGGGTTAGGGATCTGACCGAGGAAGAGATCTCCAAGATAAGGGAGTTCATTGATAAGAACTACAAGATCGAGGGAGATCTCCGGTCGGAAATCCAGCTCAACATCAAGAGGCTCATTGATCTGGGAACCTATAGGGGTCTCCGTCACAGGAGAGGGCTGCCGGTCAGAGGCCAGAGGACTCAGACCAACGCCCGCACCCGCAAAGGCCCCACGAGGACAGTGGGCGTCAGGCGAAAGAAG
>CAZRRG010000065.1:0-12615 GCA_964602455.1 uncultured Eubacteriales bacterium
AAACGCCCACTTGCCGACCATGGACGCCCCACCGAAAACCCTGGCATAGGCCGCGACCGGGCCTTCCTCGTCTGTGAACGGCTCGACGTGGAAGTTCAGACGGACGCCCGCGTCCAGCAGGGAGGTGGAAACAAGTTCGCCTTTTCGCGCCTCAAGCTGGGGCATGAGTAACGTTACGTCGCCGCTTTCGGTTATGACGCATAAAGTCGGTCTCTCAGACAGGCCCATTCTAAGCCCGGTCATGTAGAAAAAGTTCGGGCCGGGAACAAGGGCCATCCCGGTAAGCCCCTCCGCCTTTATCTCGTCCATGAGGACTCGCCAACGCTCTTTCTTCACTGCTTATACCTCCCAAGAGTTGAATGGGTCCGCTGGATCGCTTAGGCTACGGGAGCCCTATGCGCTGTGCCGCTGTGCAAGACGTCAGATCCGCCTTGCCGCAAAGTAGGCCCGAGATGTAGATCTGCCGGCCGGTCTAAAGGAGCACGAATCGTAGACTGCCAGGACCTCGAATCCCTCGTCCTGCAACCACGTCCTCAGCTCCTCAACCGGGAAAGCCCGCTCGCGGTGCACTTCGTCAAACCTGGTCCATCCATCCTGACCTACGTCAGGAGTCCTGAGGAATCCCGTGAGCTTCACTCTCCAGACTTTGCGGGCCGAATCATAGAGATCGCTCCAGATGAGGAAATGGTCTTCAGCTTCGAACAGGTGGACTTCCTTCTTGATCATGGACAGCCTCTGAGGCGTGTTGACGTCGAAAACGAAGATGCCGCCTTCCTTAAGCGCGCCGTGGACGCAACTGAACGCCGCCTTGACATCCTCCGGCTCGAGCAGGTAGTTGAGGCTGTCGAACACGCATATGGCCGCATCAACGGGCTCCTCAATGCTGAAGGACCGCATGTCGGCTTCCACAAGTTCGGCGTAGAGACCCTCGTCAGAGAGTTTCTTCCGGGCAACCTCCAGCATGGTCGCGGAACTGTCCACTCCTGTGACCTGGAGTCCCCTCCTTGCCAGGAGGAGCGACATGTTCCCGGTACCGCATGCCAGATCGAGAACGCTTGTCGGGGCAAAAGCGAAGTTGGACCAGATGTTGGCTATATAGTCCATCCACATGCCGTAGGGGACGTCCGCCATGACCTGGTCGTAGACCTCGGCGAATGATACGTAGGGTTTCTCGGAACGACGGGCCATAGTCTCACCGCCAAAAGGTAGTATTCTCCAGATGGAAGTGGCAGTCCTCTCCGCAGAAGACCGGTGGCTCTCAGCCCGCGCGACGGGTCACGAATCCGTGCCGGGCTCGGGTTCTGGTGGGTCAGGCTCAGAAGGGTCTGGCTCTAGAGAGTCAGGCTCTGGCGGGTCAGGCTCCGGTAAGTCGGGCTCAGGCGGGTCCGACTCTGAAGGATCCGGCGTAGATGGGTCGGTCTCATCCAGATCCGGCTCCGGAGGCGCGGACGCGCGCGCATCCGACTCAGGCAGCTCTGCCGGCATAGAGCCGGCATCCAGATCATCGGTCGGGTGCCACGTCACAGGCCCGACAGGCGCGGAGTGGACGGTCCCGGTGTATGCGCCGGTGCCTGTCACCTCGACCCGCAGCCATTGGTCAAAGTCGGACCAGATTATGTCGTAGTCGTTGGTGTTAGCTCCGAAGATATCGACATACGGCCCGTCGATCGAGTCAGCCTTCTGCCACTGGTAGGTCACGGTGGCGCCTGCGGGAGATACGGGTCCCGCGACGATCGTGTACCCGTTTGCCACGGTGCCTGTGATATCTCCAACGCTGACCAGCTGGCCAGGCTGCACAGGGCCAACCACCTCGCTGGTCGCGGTGCCGGAGTAGCGGCCGGAACCGGTGACCGTCACCCTCATATACCTCCCTACCTGATCCGCTGTCACCGTGTAGGTGGGATATATCGCTCCGGGTATGACCTCGTAAATGCCATCCTCTGTCTCAGCCGAAGTCCACTGGTACGTGACGGTGGCGTCAGGCGGAGACACGGCTCCGGCAGTAAGTGTCTGCGCGACCTCGGGCGTGCCGGATATGGGACCAATGCCTTCTATCGGTGTGGAATCGGTCACAGCATGACCGGTTGGGTTGCTTATCACCACACCCGTGTATGCGCCGATTCCGGTGGCTTCGACTCTCAAGTACTTCCCAAGGTCGCTAACGCTCACAAGGTACGTGCTCAGCGTCGCGCCGGGAATGTCCACAAAGGTCCCGCCCGGGGAATCAGATGCCTTCCACTGGTAGGTCACGGTAGCGCCAACCGGGATGATCTCTCCGGCAACCAGCTCATTCCCCACCTCGGTGGCCCCGACAATATCGCCGATGCTGATGATCTGCCCGACCGTGACCGGGCCCACCGCGCCGCTGGTCAACGTGCCCGAGAACTGGCCTATCCCGGTAGCCTGAACCTTCAGGTACTTATGGAGGTCTTCCGCGCGTATCGTGTACGACTCATGCGTGGCGCCGCTGATTGGCTCGAACGAACCGCCGGCAGAGTCACCCCTCAACCACTGGTAGGTCGCTGTGGAGTTTGCGGGACTGAGGGTCCCGGCTGTCAGAATGCTCCCCACCGACGGTGTCCCTGCCACAGGACCCATCGAGGCCAAAGGCGTGGGGTTCCAGACTACGGGTCCAACCGGGGCGCTGTATACAGTTCCCGTATACCCGCCGGTGCCCGTGACGGCGACCCGCAACCACTGGTTGTGATCTCTCCAGGTGATGTCATAGTCATTCGTGATCGCATCGATGACATCAACGAAGGGGCCATCCTTGGTGGGCGCAGTCTGCCACTGATAAGTAACCGTAGCCCCCGCCGGAATGACCTCTCCGGCCACGATGGTATGCTGGTTGGCGACAGTTCCTGTGATGTCCCCTACGCTCACCAGCTGTCCGCGGGTCACCGGGCCTACCGCGCCGCTGGTAACCGTGCCTGAGTAGGCGCCTGAACCAATCGCCGTTACCTTCAGATACTTGCCCACATCGTCGGGAACCGGCTTGTAGCTGATGGAAGTGGCAGCAGGTATGTTCTCATATACGCCGTCCGCAATGTCCGCTCGTTTCCACTGGTATGTGACGGTCGCGCCTGCCGGCGTGACTGCTCCTGCAACAAGCGTCTTAGCCACTTGAGGCGTGCCTACGATGGAACCTATCGCGGTTATGGGCGTCGAGTCCATCACGACCGGACCAGCATGGCTGCTTGTCACCGTACCGGTGTACACTCCGGTTCCGGTGGCCTCGACTTTGAGATACATGCCAAGATCGTCTTCGGAGACGATGTAGGTCTCGAAAACCGCGCCCTCTATTGGGGAGTACGCACCGCCGGGAGAGGCCGCCTTCATCCATCTATAGGTTACCGTGGCGCCGACCGGGGTGACGGGACCGGCTGTTACCTGAGCACCCACTTGGGTCGCGCCAACGATGCCGCCAATCGCCGTGAGCGGTCCTTTGGTTACAGGACCAACCGCGCTGCTTGTCCGGACTCCCGAATAGGCGCCCGTACCTGTGGCCTCTACCTTCAGATACTTGCCGATGTCGTCAGGGACAATCGTGTAGGACGGCGACGTCGCGCCTGCGATGGGTGTATAGATCCCGTCAAGCGTATCAGAGATGAGCCACCGGTAGGTCGCTGTGGAGTTAGCCGGCGTGAGCGTACCACTCGTCAGGGTGCTCCCAACCGACGGACTCCCACTCACCGGCGCCATCGACGTAATCGGGATCGGGGTCCATTGCACAGGGCCAACAGGCTCGCTGTAGATAGTCCCGCTGAAGGCGCCGGTGCCCTTGACGGCAACTCTGAGCCAGTAGTTGTAGTCTAGCCAGATGATGTCGTAGTCGTTGGTTATGGCGTTGTTGATGTCCTCGAACGGTCCTTCGGCGCTGGTGGACCTCTGCCACTGGTAGGTCACGGTCGCCCCTGCCGGAATGACCTCTCCGGCCACGATGGTATGCTGGTTGGCGACAGTTCCTGTGATGTCCCCTACGCTCACCAGCTGTCCGCGGGTCACCGGGCCTACCGCGCCGCTGGTAACCGTGCCTGAGTAGGCGCCTGAACCAATCGCCGTTACCTTCAGATACTTGCCCACATCGTCGGGAACCGGCTTGTAGCTGATGGAAGTGGCAGCAGGTATGTTCTCATATACGCCGTCCGCAATGTCCGCTCGTTTCCACTGGTATGTGACGGTCGCGCCTGCCGGCGTGACTGCTCCTGCAACAAGCGTCTTAGCCACTTGAGGCGTGCCTACGATGGAACCTATCGCGGTTATGGGCGTCGAGTCCATCACGACCGGACCAGCATGGCTGCTTGTCACCGTACCGGTGTACACTCCGGTTCCGGTGGCCTCGACTTTGAGATACATGCCAAGATCGTCTTCGGAGACGATGTAGGTCTCGAAAACCGCGCCCTCTATTGGGGAGTACGCACCGCCGGGAGAGGCCGCCTTCATCCATCTATAGGTTACCGTGGCGCCGACCGGGGTGACGGGACCGGCTGTTACCTGAGCACCCACTTGGGTCGCGCCAACGATGCCGCCAATCGCCGTGAGCGGTCCTTTGGTTACAGGACCAACCGCGCTGCTTGTCCGGACTCCCGAATAGGCGCCCGTACCTGTGGCCTCTACCTTCAGATACTTGCCGATGTCGTCAGGGACAATCGTGTAGGACGGCGACGTCGCGCCTGCGATGGGTGTATAGATCCCGTCAAGCGTATCAGAGATGAGCCACCGGTAGGTCGCTGTGGAGTTAGCCGGCGTGAGCGTACCACTCGTCAGGGTGCTCCCAACCGACGGACTCCCACTCACCGGCGCCATCGACGTAATCGGGATCGGGGTCCATTGCACAGGGCCAACAGGCTCGCTGTAGATAGTCCCGCTGAAGGCGCCGGTGCCCTTGACGGCAACTCTGAGCCAGTAGTTGTAGTCTAGCCAGATGATGTCGTAGTCGTTGGTTATGGCGTTGTTGATGTCCTCGAACGGTCCTTCGGCGCTGGTGGACCTCTGCCACTGGTAGGTCACGGTCGCCCCTGCCGGAATGACCTCTCCGGCCACGATGGTATGCTGGTTGGCGACAGTGCCTGTGGTGGGACCAATGCTTACTAGATGGCCAATTGATACCGGACCAACCGGTTCGCTTGAGGCTGTGCCCGAGTAGGCCCCTGATCCTGTGACTTCCACCTTGATGTACTTACCCAGATCGGCAGGAGTCGGAGAATAGGTCGGTGATGCCGCGCCGGGGATAGTCGTATAGACGCCTCCAGGCGTGGACGCAGACATCCAGCGATAGGTGACGGTGGCGTCCGGCGGCGTCACTTGACCCGCATACAGGTTTGACGCAACGGCCGCCGTCCCGGTGATGGGCCCGATGCCCGTTATGGGTGTCGCGATCAGGACGACCGGCCCGACATAGTTGCTCAGCGCTGAACCGCTGTATACTCCGGTTCCGTGAACTTCAACCTTTAGGTACTTGCCAAGATCGTCGATAGTCAGGACATAGGTCTCGGATGTAGCGCCGGGGATATCCTGGTAGACTCCACCGGCCATGTTGCATATCTTCCATTGATAGGTTGCGGTGGCTCCGACCGGAGTGAGCGGTCCGGCGGTCAGCTCCCTCCCTACTTCCGCCGCGCCTATGATATCGCCTATCGCCGAGATCACGCCGGGGGTCACGGGACCTACCGCGTTGCTGGTCAATGTGCCCACATACTCGCCGCGGCCGGTCGCTTCGACTTTCAGATACTTCCCAATATCGGACAGGCCAACCGTGTACGATGGGGATGTGGCCCCGTCAATAGGCTCGTAGGGGCCATTGGCCGCGTTGGAAATGAGCCACCGGTAGGTTACGGTCGAGTTCGCCGGCATTACCGTGCCGACCGTTAGGGTGCTCCCCACCGATGGGGTCCCGGTTACCGGCGCCATCGACGTCAGAGGTATCGGGGTCCACACCACCGGTCCGACAGGAACGCTGTACACCGTGCCGTCGTAGCTGCCGGTTCCTGTTGCCGCTACCCTGAGCCATTGACTATGGTCGGAGTGGACGATGGTGTAATCCCTGGATGTTGCTCCGGGTATGTCGGAGAACGGCCCATCGATTGAGGCAGCCTTCTGCCATTGATAGGTTACTGTCGCTCCTGCAGGAGATACCTCTCCCGCGGTAATGGTGTACTGGTTGGCAACAGTTCCGGCCGTGGGGCCAATGCTCATAAGCTGGCCAGCATCTATAGGCCCGACAGCGTCGCTGGCAACCTCACCGGTGTATCGCCCCGAGCCCGAGGCCCGCACGCGAACGTAGTGGCCTAGATTACCAGGAACAGGAACGTAGCTCTCATGTGTGGCGCCAGTGATATCGACCCAGGGACCCTCCAAGTTGGCGGAAACCTGCCATTGATACGTGGCGCTGGCGCCGCCTGGCGTTAAGCCGCCGGCGGTAAGCACATGTCCAACCTGGGCGTCCCCGCTAATAGCCCCGATTGCGGTGATGGGAATCAAATCGTATCCAACCGGGCCGGCGTGCGCACTGATCACGACTCCGGAGAAGGAGCCAGTGCCTGACGCTTGCACCACGATGTACCTATTGAAGTCCAGTTCCGTTAGCGTGTAGGTGGATCCGGTCGCGCCGGGTATCTCGATGTAGGGCCCATCCGGATACGGGGCTGAAAGCCACTGGTAGTCAGCTGTCGCCCCCGAAGGTGTGAGCGGGCCCGCGGTAAGAGTGCGACCAACCTTGGCTGTACCTGCTATGTTTCCTATCGATACAAGCGGCACCCTTGGCACGGGGCCGATGTGCTCGCTGGACACGGTACCCGTGTATCCTGCGGTTCCGGTCGCCGTCACCTTCAGGTACTTGCCCACATCCGACACCGTGATCTCATAAGAGGCTGCGGTCGCTCCATCGATGTCGTCGTAGACGCCGCCGGCTGAATCGGATCTCTGCCATAGATAGTCGGCGGTAGCCCCGGTCGGGGTAAGGTCTCCGGCTGTAACGGTCTGCCCTACTTGAGCATCGCCCGAAATTGGCCCGATGGCCAGGAGCGGAGCAGCGATGACCGGACCCACTGGCTCGCTGGCCAGGCTCCCGGAGTAGCTACCGAATCCCGTCACAACAACACGGATGTACTTGTCGAATTCTGGGCCAGTGAGGACGTAGGTGCTCGAGGTAGCGCCCGGAATATCGGTGTAGGTGCCGTCATGTTCCGAGGACCTCTGCCACTGGTACGTGACAGTGGCTCCGGCAGGCGTAACCTCGCCGGCGGTAAGCGTCTGTCCAACCTGGGTGATCCCCGCTATGACATCAACAGTCTTAATCGGAAAAGCGTCGGCCGCTCTGACGACGGCGCGATCCGTCCTCACCAGCACGTACTTGGCAAGGGAAGGAGTCGTTGAGAACGGGAGAGTTGCCGCCAGCAAGAATGCGAGGCAGACCAATAGCCTCCTCGTGGCCATGCGAGCAGGCTTGCGCCGGTCTCCCCTCATCAGGCCCCTCTACCCCTTTCCTTGTTTCGTGTGACGCTAGTCACGGCTGTCCACTTGCTCCGCTACGACCTCTATCTGAATGGTCTGTTCCTGGCTCAGGTGAGCCGGATCGATGTCATTCTCATCCCAGTTGACTGTAAGAGAGTAGGCGTGGGTCAACGGTTCGCCGAAGTCCATGTACACCCAGCCGTCGCCCGCGGCAGGATACGACCCTTGGGGGGTCACCTCATATGACAACGGCAAGGCGCTCGGCTCGGGATCAAACGTGACGGAGACGCGGTACTTAAGCAGGACCTGATTGGTCCCATCCTCGTCGAAGTTCCTTATCTCAAAGTTGTAGACCAGCTCGTCCCCGGGCAAAGCATCGCTGATGTCGAGTCCGTCCGCGATCGGGATCGGTTCGCCGTTGAGGAGAGCGCTGACCGGGACGTACTCAAACACAGCCCTAGCTACCTTCGCCGAGCCCCCGAGCGAGATCGCTGTCGAGAAGCGAGACAGTGAGATCCCTGTCAAGATGAAGGTGACTACCAAAAGGTAGACCAGATAAAGCTGTACTCGCCCTTTCACAGGTTCCATTGCATCCGCACGCCTTTCATTTCTTACCGGCAAATACTGCCCGGCCCAGCAAAACTACACCGGCAATAACAACCGCGACCCCGTACGGAGACTTTGCCAGTAGCATGGCGTCGCCGACCTTAGGGATCCGGAAGACCACTCTCCCCTCTATGCTGGACAGCGGAATCGAACCGTCCGCCACGTTGTTGGCATCGCCCTTCACTACCGCCTCGTTGTCATCTAGCTCGACTATCCGGTGGGTGACAATGCTCCGCCCGGAGTTGTAGGTGACGATGTCGTTCACGCTGTACTGGGTCTGCTCTCGGATGATGATCAGGTCCCCGACATTGACTACCGGTTGCATGCTGCCAGACGCGACCGCAAGCGCCGCAAATCCAAAGACCTTAGGAAGCGCTTTCCTGAAGATCAGCCTTGCGGCCAAGATGTATATGTTCCCGGCAAGCAGCAGACACAGGATCGCCGCCACCGATACGGTAAGCACTCGTCGCACACCTACGGTCCTCACTTGTACCAGGCACTAATGGTGATGTTCAGCACGTACACCGGACTCGACCCCTGAGTGCCTATCGCTGTGTCGGTCCGGTCGTCGGTCGTTACCCACTTCCACTCCAGCGTGAAGTAGTGGGTGCCGCCCGGCTCAATGGTGATGTTCCCGGACGAGACAGCGCTCGCTTCCCGCCACGTGGAATCCACTCTGTAATCCGGTCCGGGTGTCCCTGTCCCCAGTCTGTACCGCATGGGGAGTTTGGGATGGTTCTGATCCGACTCCTCGAGCTTGATGGTGTACTCAACAGTCTGGGAGTCCGGATTCTCGATCTTGAACACATACTGGCCGGCGGCTCCAGGCGCGATGACCGCTTGGCCGCCTATGGTTGTGACCCCGGTGGTGCCAGGCCTTGGGGCAAAGATGTCCACGGACGTGCCAACCGTCCACTCCAGCCCAGGTTGGTATTGATCTGATACGGCAAGGGAGGGACGCGTCCCGGCGTCTGGCGGGATATCGGGTCCGCCGGGCGTGTCGGGCCCGGAAGGTGTGTCTGGCCCAGAGGGCGTATCAGGCGGCACATCTGTACCGGGGAGTTCGCCCTGCCCGGGCACCTCTGTGGACCCGGTAGGCTCCGTGATATCCGGCAGATCACCCAGATCCGGCAGATCGTCCGGGTCCTGCGGATCGCCCCGGTCCGGAGGATCGCCTTCGCGCCTCACGACATCCGCGTCCGTAAAGTGGATCTGCTCGCCTTCGATCCTGAGCGAGATCCTGATCTCAATCACATTCAGGGACACCTGGACCAGATACTCGCCTGAGTCCAGCCTGATGATGTCAATATCCTTCCCCTGAGATACCTTCTCGACACTGACGGAAACCGACGCCAGCACCTTGTTGTCCTGAATGGCGCTTATGGTATGGTTGCCGACCGGAACATCCTCGAATGAGAAATAACCTTCACCGTCAGTCGTGGTGTACCTGGGATTGCTCCGGAGTTCCACCAGGCCGTTTCTGTATGGCTCTCCGTTTGAGTAGATGATACGTCCTCTTACGTCGACCTTCTGTTGAGCGACCACCGTCTCGGCCGGCCGGCGCGCAAGAGAGACGAGGATCGTATCTACAAGGCTCGAGGAATAGACTGTTCCGTGGTTCGTCCGCTCAATGACAACCGTAACCAGGCTTAGAGATATAGAAAAAAAAACAGAAGCAGAAGGAGGCGCCTCAATGCGGAGGAGCCGTCATGAACACTCGTCAGAGACTCGTGCTCCGCGGATACTCTCTTCATTATGAAACGCCTCCTTTCGTTGTCGTCATGTCAAGCAACTTGTACAACCGAGCACTCTACTTGAACCCGGGCGTTTGCGAACAATGACCTAGTTCGACTGCTCGACGTTCACCTTGACATCAAGTCTCACAGTGGCTGTTCCGCCAACGCCAAGGGCGGTGTCCGTTTCATCGGACTGCTCGGCGCCTGCAGACTCAAACGCCCATGTCCAGTTCACGGTCACTGTCTTTGTGTTGGCGACGGTTCCGTTGGTTGCCTCAAGGACCCCTGTCTCAGCGGCCATTGCAGCCTTAAACGCATCCATATCAGCATACTCGCCGCCCGTGTACAGGCCGGTCAACACGCTAGAGTACCTCTGGGAGTCTTCCCCGATCGTGTAGTAGATGGGCACATTGCCCGCGTTGGTCTCTTCGAACTCGAAACTGGCCGTGACGTCGACTTCACTCAGGTTCTCCAGGGTGAGGCCGAAACTTCCGGTGGTTCCCGGCGCTATGAAGGTGCCGCCCTGGCCATTGTCATACAGTCCATCATCAGTGGTTGAGAAAATATCGAACGTAGCTGCTCCAACCGACTGACTCCCTACAACGGCGCCGGTCTTGTCCTTCAAGTTGAAGGCAAACTTGGCCACGCGCACCGTGTCCGAACCGCTGACCGCCGATGCGTACTTCGCATAGGTCCCCGAAACCAAAGCGCTGCTGATAAGGGTCAGCATGATTGCCAGCCCCGCCAGCCTTACCAAAACATCCTTCCTCATGTGTCCCACTCCTTGTCCTCTCCGCTGTACTTCATGAAACAGATGCGATACCTGAATGGCAATCATTCAGGTTTGTCGTTGGTACGGTCCAGGTCGTCCGCGCCTTGGCCGATCTGCCGGCGCATCCTTTCGAGCTCTCTTTCGAGAGCATAGGTCCGCTCTTCTCTCTCACGGTCGACCCTCTTGCGTCGTACCGTTTCGTAGGCGACGAACAGGATGAGCGGAAGGGCTATGACCAGGGTCATACCCACAGGCGTCTGGATGAACATCGCCGCCCTGCCAAGTCCCGGTATGCCGAGGAGGTATACTCCCTCGACCATTTCCGGCCTTACTAGAAGCGGGTCCGCGACGTTGTTGTTGTCTCCCTTGGTCCTGAACCGCTTGGCGTCGCCTTCGTTCATGACCTCGACAATCCTGTGGGTTACAACGGAAGTCCCTTCCCGGAAAGCAATTACGTCACCTTGCTCTAGTTTTTCCACATCCACCTCCTTCACAAGGACCAAATCGCCAGAGCTAATCGTCGGAAGCATGGAATCCGATAGAACAATGAACGGTTTGTAACCCAGGAAACCCGGCACCTCGTCGGGATGGAGAAAAGACCCGATGATGATGGTCAGGTTTGCGACGATGATAGGCAGCAAGAGGATACAGATGACCAGCGCGACCCTACTTAGAGATTTGTTAGATTCTCTATCCTTCATCGAAGGCGTTCCCACGTTTCCCGCTCCTCAAATCCAACCCGTGAAAGCATGCCAAAGACACGGCTTCCGGCTCAACTTTCGGGCTGAGCCAGTTACACAGATACCGCATTGCTTGGTCTTTGGGCACGAAAACGGTATAGGTCCTAGGTTTCGACTAGAAAAGATTCTTGCCGCCGTCTGACCACTGGCCTGTGTGATCATACGGGAAACGCTGGGACAATACAGTCATGTATATATCAACTCTCATTAAAATACTGGTAAAGGCATCTTTACCGCTGCAGGAACTACAGTACATCAGGCAGAATATACCGTCGGGCGAGGTGGGCGGTTTGGCCGGCGAGCGAGTCTTGATCGTAGACGACGAACCGGAAATCAGCCAGCTGTTGAGTCTCTACCTTACGAAAGAAGGGTACGAGGTCACCTGTGTGACCGATGGCTCGGCTGCTATCGATACGGTGCGTCGAGAAAAGATAAGTTTCATCATACTGGATGTACTTCTGCCGGGTCTTGACGGCATCGAGGTGTGCACGGAGCTCCGAAAATTGACAGATGTCCCCATCGTTTTCCTGAGCTGCAGAGATGAGGACATCGACAAGGTGATGGGCCTGGTCGCCGGCGGCGACGACTACATCACCAAGCCCTTCAGCCCTCGTGAACTGGTGGCGCGAGTGAAAGCGCACCTCCGTCGCTACCGCATGGTGAGCGCAGCAAGAGAGCAGGGACGACCGTCGACGATCCGCTACGAAGGCCTCGAGATCGACCTCGACAGCTGCGAGGTCAAGGTCAGAGGCGAAGTGGTCTACCTGTCTCACAAGGAGTTCGAACTGCTGTCGCTCCTGGCACAGAACCCCGATAAGGTATTCTCCGCGGATGACCTGTTTGAGAAGCTGTGGAAGATGCAGAGCTTCGGCGATATCCGCACAGTCATGGTGCACATCTCAAATCTCAGAAAGAAGATCGAGCGTAACCCAGCTGCGCCCGAGTACATCCTCACTGTTCGCGGCGCCGGCTACAAGTTTAACGGGAGCCTGGCGATATAGGTGGCAGGGAGACTGCCGTGAAGACAAGACTGCAGTTCCTCCCCCTCGCGATCACGATTCTTGCGATGGCGCTCATGGTCCTCGTGGCAACAGAGGCGTGGACTCGTACGGTTTCGCCCAGCGACCTCTCTCCCATCGCGGTTAACGGTGTACTGGACCTGCGGAACTGGGATGGTCTCACCGATGGCGTCCTCCACATCCGGGGAGATTGGGAGTTCTACTGGAACGCCTTGTTTTCACCATCTGACCTCCTCGCCGGCGCGCCCGGAATATCCGGGTATTCGGACGTAGGTTTCTGGAACGATTAC
>CAZRRG010000066.1:0-12408 GCA_964602455.1 uncultured Eubacteriales bacterium
TTGGAATCGGCTTGTTCATCACGCTGATCGGCCTCTCGAACGGCGGCATAGTCAAGGCTGATCCCGCGACCTTGGTCTCTTTGGGCAACATCACCGACAAGGGACCTGCGCTCGCTCTCATCGGGCTTCTCATCACCGCTGTGTTGATGGCGCTCAAGGTGAGAGGATCCATTCTGCTTGGCATCCTGCTGACCACACTTGTCGGAATCCCAATGGGCGTTACGACAGTGGCTGGCAGCATAATCGGCAAGCCCGATTCGCTGGCTCCGATCCTGTTCAAGATGGACATCGGAGGCGCCCTCGGTCTGGGCTTCATGACCATCTTCAGCTTCTTCTTCGTAGACGTGTTCGACACCGTGGGCACTCTCATGGGAACCGCCGCGAGGGCAAAGATGCTGGATGACAAAGGCCAGCTGCCCCGCATCAAGAACATGATGACTGCTGACGCCGTCGGCACCTGCCTTGGCGCAGCCTTGGGTACCAGTACCGTTACCACGTATGTCGAGTCCAGCGCCGGCATAGCCGAAGGCGGTCGGACCGGACTTACAGCGGTCGTGGTCGGATTGCTCTTCATCGTCTCGCTCATCTTCTCCCCGCTGGCAGGGATGATCCCGAGCGCCGCGACTGCACCCGCGCTGATCATCGTGGGAGTCCTCATGATGCTCCCGGTGAGGGACATCGAGTGGGACAACTTCAGCGACGCTTTCCCCGCGTTCCTGACCATGGCGCTGATGCCGTTCACCTACTCGATTTCCAACGGAATCGCTGCCGGTTTCATCTCCTACGCAATCATCAAGGCAGCGTCAGGTAAGGCCAAGGAAGTCCACTGGGTGGTCTACGTTCTCGCGCTGTTCTCGCTGGTGCACCTGGCCCCTGGACTCTTCTCGTGGCTTGGCGTGTAGAGGCAGAGTATACGTAGAACCGAGAAGTGTTAGATGGGTAGAAGACAGCGTATGAGAGATAGCACGTAGTTAAACAGTTGTAGGGGCCCCCGTCGGGGCCCCTTCATTATTACCTTTTCCTATTTCACCCGATCCGTACCTGACGAAAGGTGACCATTCGCCTCCCGAACCACTCATGAAAGGTGACCATTCGCCTCCCGAACTACTGACGAAAAGGGATCATTAGCCCTACGAACCACTGACGAAGAGTGGTCATTCGCTACCCGAACCACTGACGAAATGTGATTATTCGTGCCTCGAACTACTGCCGAAACGTCACCATCGCGACTCGCGACTCGAACCTCGCAAGTGAAGGAGAATGGGCTGGGGCGATTGAAGTGGAAAATGTGCGGGTAGAAGCACGAGAGGGGGACGAAAGATGGCGCCGATGGACCTATCCGAACTGAAGAACAGGGTATCGCAGGCAGTCGACCAGATGAAGGATGAACTGGTGAGCATCAGCCTCGACATCCACAGGAATCCGGAGTTGGCGTTCAACGAGTATAAGGCCGCCGGATGGCTTTCCGGTTTCATGGAGAAACAGGGCTTCAAGGTTAGCCGCAACGTGGCAGGAATGGAAACTGACTTCGCCGCGGAGTTCCAGTCGGGCGAAGGTGGGCCGACCATCGCTATACTCGGCGAGTACGATGCGCTGCCTGAAGTAGGCCATGCGTGTGGCCACAACATCATCGGGACTTCAGCTGTTGGAGCAGGGGCCGCGCTGAAGAAGGCGCTGGAAGGTTCGGGCGTGAACGCCAAGGTTCTGGTCCTCGGCACGCCTGCCGAGGAAGGCGGCGGCGGAAAGGTCTTCATGGTCGACCGCGGTATCTTCCGCGATGTGGACGCAGCGCTCATGGTGCATCCGACGTCGGGCAAGACCAGGATCGGAGGCCGCAGCACCGCCACCCACTCGTTCCTGTTTGACTATCACGGCAAGCCGGCCCACGCCGCGGGCAGCCCGACCGAGGGTGTTAACGCCCTGGACGCAGCCAACATCTTCTTCCACGCCGTCGCTTGCTTGCGCCAGCACGTGCCGGATGACATCCGCATGCACGGCATCATCACCAAGGGCGGTGACGCCGTGAACATAATCCCGGAGCATACACAGGTCAGATACCTGCTCCGCTCCTACTCGATGAGGACGATACGGCGCTACGCCGAGAAGGTGAAGGATTGCGCCAGGGCGGGAGCGGTGGCTACGGGCTGCACCCTGGAGATCCAGGAGAAGGACGGCTACAAGGCCCGGATCCCGAACAACACTATCTCCAAGTTCTTCATAGCCAACATGAGAGCGTTCGGCGAGGAAGTGCTGGATGAGATAACCGACGGTTTCGGTTCAACCGACTTCGGAGACGTAAGCCTCGCTGTGCCGGCGTGTAATGCCTATGTGTCGATAGCGCCTGAGGGAGTTGCCGGGCACTCCAGGGAGTTCTGCGAGGCTTCGGCGTCGGAGCGGGGCATTGATGCGCTGATTCTGTCCGCTAAGTCTCTGGCCGCAACGGCGCTGGACCTGATGATGGACGCCGCGGCGCTGGCCCAGGCCAAGGACGAGTTCGAGGCGAAGAAAGACCTGTAACAAATCACCGGAAAGGGAGCAGGGTCAACTTGAACGAGAAGAAGTTCGCAGCATTTCTGGATACCTGGATTCCTGCCCATGAGCAGGAGATTCTGGACTTTCTGATGGGTCTTCTGCGCATCCCAAGCGTTGGCACTGAGGCGGTGGATGGGAAGCCGTTTGGCGTCGAAGTCGATAATGCCTACCAGTACTACCTCAAGAAGGCCGAGGAGATGGGGATGAGGACCAAGGACGTGGACGGTTACGCGGTCCACGCCGAGGTCGGCGCGGGCGAGGAGATGGCCATGGCGCTGACCCATGTGGACATCGTCCCTGCTGGGTCCGGCTGGACGAAAGATCCATACGGAGAGGTGTCGGGAGACACGATCTACGGCCGCGGGGCTCAGGACAACAAAGGCCCGACGGCTGCGTGTCTCTTCGCTATGAAAGCCCTGGTTGACAGCGGAGCCTCGCTCAAGCGCAGGGTGCGCCACGTGGTCGGCGGCAACGAGGAGTCCGGGTTCCGCTGCGTCCGCCACTATTTCGAGGTTGAGGAGCAGCCGACCTACGGCTTCTCGCCGGATGCCGTGTTCCCGCTGGTGTTCGCCGAGAAGGGTAGCATGAACATCTTGGTCAGCTTCGAGCTGGATGATGCCGGGAGCGCTCCCGTACGGGTGTTGAGCCTGAACGGAGGCGACAGGGCCAACATCGTGGCGCCCGGCGCCGAGGCAGTGCTGCAGGTGCAGGCGGGTCAGGAAGACTCGCTGATCTCGAGGTTGCAGGGTCTCGTCGAGGGCGCGAGGAGTGTCGCCGGAGGTCCCGGTCCGCTGGAGTTCGCTTTCGAGAAGGGAAATGGCACAGTCAAGGTGACGGTCAAGGGCAAGGGCGCCCACGCATCGACTCCAGGTGAGGGCACCAACGCCATAACCGGCCTTGCCCACGCCCTCGGTGGCCTGGGCGATAGCCTGGCCAAGCATCAGGCCATTGCCTTCATAGCTGAGGCTGCCGAGATCTACGGCAAAGGGCTCAACATCGAGTCCGAAGACGACATCTCCGGGCGGCTTTCCTGCAATCTGGGCCTTGCCCAGACCGAGGAAAAGGACGGCAAGAAGGTTCTTCGCTGCACCTACAACATCCGCTATCCGGTGAAGGCCGACGGCGAGGAACTCAGAAGCAGGGCTCTCAACTGCAGCCGTCCTACCGGGATAACGGTCGAGGTTCCGAATGTCGGCAAGACTCACTACACCGATCCCAACTCCGAGATAGTGAAGGCGCTCCTCAGGGTGTACCGGGAGGAGACAGGGGACATGAGCCCGCCGATGGCTATCGGTGGCGGTACCTACGCCAAGGTCATCCACAACGGGGTCGCCTATGGGCCGATGCGTCCGGGAACGCCGGAAGTCGCTCACCAGGCCGATGAGCGGATCACCAAGGACGATCTCCGGTTCATGGTCAGGATCTACGCGAGGGCTCTCTTCGCCCTGGCGGTGTAGGCAGGCAAACACAGCGCATTTGTAAAGGCGGTGGGGCCCCGTGTCTGCCGGGGGCCCGCCGCTTCTTGTTGAGAGCATGATGGCTGGGTGCGGCTTTACGAGGTCGGCAGGGTGGACGACTCCACTAGAGCCCGACGCCTGACGTCTTTATCACCACGAGAGGCGTCTTCTGGTCGTCGTTGCCGAACGGGTTGCTCCTGAGTAACTGTTTGACGGCCGCCTCACGCTCAGGAGTAAGCGGAAGGCTCGTGCCGAGGATATCCACTGCACCTTTGTCGTTCACGTCAAGGATCAGTGTCCACAGGCCGGTCCTGCGCCATACCTGCCTCGCCACAGCATCCGGATCCGCCGGGCCCAGGATGATGGACCTGTCGTAAGGCGGCATGGTGCCGCCGGAATCGTCGATCTCGGCGACCGAGTGTCCTGCCACTCTGAAGAAGAGTCCCCGGATGCCCAGCACCTTGCCCAGAAGTCCCGCGGCCGCCGCCAACAGGATCCTTGTAGCCCCCACTTCCTCTATAGCCATCTGCATTGACCGCGGCGCCGAGATGGAGGCGTCGGGGTGGGCGAAGCGGCACACAGTGCGCGCCAGGAGGCCCGGCTTCACATCTTCGGGAGGGATTGCGCGCCCCTGCATGATCGCCACCACCGACTCCGAGATGCCCACAATGTCGCCCGGTTCGGCGACGCCTTCAGTGTAGCGGGCGATCACGTCCACCACGTCATCCTTCTCGGTCAAGAGGTGGGTCCGGATCCTGAGGATGGGGGCATCCCTCCAGGCGCCGTAGATGATGGCCCCGCGCTCCACGGCGGTGCTCGCTACCTTTGCATGTCCGGCGGATGAGCCTATGGCGGTTACGCACCTACCCGACATTCTCGGCCCCTCCTCTCGCCAAAGACGTGAAGTACCGCGATATCCCGTTGAAGATGGCCTGCGCGATCCTCTTGCGGAAGAGGGGCGCCCGGAAGTTGGCTTCATCCACGAAGTGGGTGAGACATAGGGGTTCTACTCTGACCGCCGGCCAGATCGGGACGGCAACAAAGTCGGACTCCTCAACCCCCATGATGCGGATACCCATCCGCTCGACCAATGCTGCCGCGATGCTGCATGCGGCGCGGGCGGACTCCTCGCTCCCGCGTCGCGCGCACACGTGATAGCTTCTCGCCATCGGGTCTCTCTCGCCCGAGGCGTGGATCTCCACCAGAAGGTCGGGACGGGCGACCAATAGCGTTGAAGTCCACTGGCGCGGGTCCACGTCGCAATCCCTGTCCCTCGACATTAGGACGGTTGCTCCGCACTCCCTCAGCATGTTGTGGAGAACGAGGGCTATCTCCAGGGCGATGTTCTTCTCAAGGAGGTTCACGGGACCGCGCAACCCGATGTCCTTTCCGCCGTGCCCGGGGTCTACGGCGATGACCCTCCCGGCAAAGACCGGCTGAAGCGGGCTCCGGGAAAAGGAAACCTCAATGCGGGCAGGCATCCCGGGGACGGTGGTGAAGACAGGCTCGACGGCGTGCTCGAGGATGACGTCCAGTTTGGCATACGGCGCGGCATCGGGCGCCGCATTCTGGATACCCACACGCACCTTGCGGATCAGCCCGTCGGCTACCAGGATGTCGTCGGGAGCCATCCCCAAGCCGAGACCTCGCACTTCGATGGGGACAGAGAAGTCGCCCTCCGGGAGCGGTCTTGGCTTGCCGATGAGGACTTCCGCCGGAGGCGCGGTCGACTCCAGGCAGACAACCGACTCCTCCCGGGAAGCCCGGGACCAGGCATTTAGTACTAGGGGTTTCACACGCCTTTCACCACCCGCAACCGGTGCAGGGACCGGTCTTCAGGCCCGCTCACACCGAAAGCCAGTTCCTTCACCACTGAGAGATACGCGATAGCCTCTTTGGTGATCACTTCACCCGGGTAGAGGATGGGTATGCCCGGAGGGTAGCAGGTCACGACCTCGGCGCTGACCCGGTCCTGGGCATCGTCCAGCAGTACCCGTTCGTACGGCGCCTCCACCGCTTTAGCCGGAAGCATAGTCATCTTTGGGATAGGAGGGAGGTCCGGTATCGATTTCTGCGCAAAGAGCAGGTCCTTGGGGAGGTTGCCTCGCCTGACCGCCGATACCAGTGAGCGCAGACCTGCCAGCAGCCTAGCGGCGTCGGCTTCCGTATTGCCGTAACTCACGATGACCAGCATGTTGTAGAGGTCCGACATCTCCACCTGTATGCCGCACTCGTAGCGCAGGAACTTCTCAGCCTGATAGCCGGTTATGCCGAGCTCGCGGACGGTAATGTTGACCTTGGTGGGGTCAAGGAACTCGGCTCCCGGCCTGCATAAGGCCTCCTCACCGAAAGCGTACAGCCCATCTATGTCGTTGACCGCCGCCCGGAGCCTCTCCGCCAGGTCGATGGCGTAGTCCAGGACCTGCCGCCCGTGCAATGCCATGTGCCGGCGCGCCGCGTCGAGGGACGCCATCAGGAGATAGGATGGACTGGTTGTCGTCAGGAACTGGAACATGGCCTTCAGCCTGGCCGGATCGATACGCGTCCCCTTTACGTGCAGCATGGACGCCTGAGTGAGCGCGCCCAGTATCTTGTGAGCCCCTTGAGACACGGCATCGGCTCCCGCATCCAATGCCGGCTTTGGCAACCTAGGATGGAAGCGGAAGTGGGGTCCGTGGGCTTCATCAACCAGGAGCACGATACCTTCTTCATGCAGCAAGTCGGCGATAGGGGATAGGTCCACCGAAGTCCCGTAGTAAGTTGGGTTGACCAGGAGCGCGGCTTTGGCAGACGGGTTCTCGGCGACACATCGCGCCACGCTTCCCTCCTCGACTCCCTGCGCGAAGCCAAGGTAGCGGTCGAAGGACGGGTTCACGAAGGCCGGCCTGACTCCCGACAGGATGATGGCTGAGAGTATGGACTTGTGCACGTTGCGTGGAATGATCAGGGTGTCGCCCTCGTTTAGGCTGGCGAGGACCATCGCTTGGATGGCGCTCGTCGTACCGTTCACCGAGAAGAATGTCCTGTCCGCGCCAAAGGCCTCGGCTGCCAGCTGTTCCGCTTCCATCACGCACCCGTGGGGCTCGTGCAAATCATCCAGTCCCAGTACGCCCGTTACGTCGTTTGCGAAGGCCTGGGCTCCCAGGAGGGACATGATTGATGGATCGGCGCCGGCGCCGCCTCTGTGGCCGGGCATGTGAAACCGCGTAACGCCGGCGTATGCCGACAGTGCCTCCATGATGGGCGCCCTATCCTGGGCATGGCACTTAAGTTGGAGTTGTTGCGGCGTAAAGGAAGATAGGGCCGTCATGTTCACCGGGTGTCCTCCCCAAAGTCTCTGACGACCATCAGTATTCGCAGAGCCCCTGAAATGACACCGGAAAGGATCTTCTAGATAGCCGGAAGCCGCGCCGAACGGATACGGCGGGCCTTTCATTGAGTTCTTTCCTTGCGGGCTATTGCTGCCAGGGTGGAAGCATCCAACTCCTCAACCACATAAAGCGTACCCTTCGCGACCTGGGTCATCTGCCGCAGAAAACCGGAGTTGGGTTCCAGGCCGATGCAGCCAAGCCTCACGCCCTTTCGCGCCAGTTCTTTAGCTGCCGCGAGCGCGTCTTCGATGGGTGACATGGACCTTGACGGCACGGTCGGGATTCCATCGGTGACGCAAAGGACCAGGGGCTTATGCAGCGAGTGAGATGCCAGCTCGAGGGCCTTCTCCAGGCCGCGGGCAAGAGGGGTTAGTCCCAACGCCTGGATCTCGCGGAGACCAGTCTCCACCTTGCGCAGGCTCCTGGTGAACGGGCACACAACTTTCACGTCCGAGTCCTGGAAGGCGACAATGGATACCCGGTCCTTTCCCGCGAGCACCAGGTGGCGCGCGAGCTCCTTGGCAGCTCGCATCCGTCTCCCGGCCATCGAGGCGGAAGCATCCAGGAGCAGTATGACGGGGCTTCCCTTCTTGGCTCGGGAGTGGCTGAACCTAAGGTCTTCCAGCCTGTAGGACGCCTGCCGCGGCAGGTCTGGACTCAGCGCTGATGCGACTTCGGATCTCAGCGTCGCGGCGATGACTGTTTGGGGGACTGCGAGGTCTCCCATGGGCTCGCCCTGCTGCCTGGGAAGGGCGATGCCTCTACCGCGGCTGTAGCACGGCTCCGTCTTGTGCCCCTTGCGCTCTCCCTGAGGGACCTTGTTCCGCGGCAGCGACCACAACAGCCTTCGCAGGTATGCCTCGATCTCATGCGCATGCCTGGTGACGTACGAGAGGACATCGGCTCCATCCTGCGTCAAAGAGTACTTCTGCCCGTCGTACTTCATCAGGTTGGAGCGGGTGAGCGCCTGCCGGATCTCCTCGACGCTCCTGTCTGTGCCTTGCCTCAGCTTGGAGAACTCGCCCGCTTTCATCCCCTTGGTCAGCTGCTCGAGGAGCCGCCGGGCGCTCTCCGCCGACCCAACGTCCTCCGCGAACCTTCTCGCCAGGGCCTCCTGCCGGAACATGGACGACTGACCGGCCTCCCCCTGGCCCAGGGGCGACTGCCTCAGCAGCGAGTCGCTGGATGCCTGGTAGGCGCTGATGTCCACTGGGGTCGTGCCGCGCGCTGTCCGGACTCTCCTGACCTTCCTTAGTTCCAGGCCCCCGCTCTCAATCGCCGATTCGACGGCTGCGATCAGGGTGAACAGAGCTGCGACTGTCTCCGGCGCCAGAAGCGCGGCAACGTGGACATGAGTCTGGTGGGCAGCCCGGACCCCTTCCTCCATTCCGTAGGACAATTGGCCGTCGATGCGGCCTCCGCCGCCCGCAGTCTGCAGGTCGATGTAAGGGAGGAAGGCTTCCATGGAGCTTACGCAGCCGCCCTGTCCGGTCTGGAACTTGAGCCCGGCTAGAGATGCGAGCATGCTTCTTGCCACGTCTCTTGGGTCCAACCGTCCGGGGGAATGAAACACGTCCACGTGCAGGATTTCACCTGGGTTCTCCCGTCGGTAGAAGACTCGCCCCGCATCGCTCTCCAGGATCGCTGTTACAGTGTCCGGTTCCTTCATGTCCTGCATGTGGACCTGGGTCGAGACAACCGTGGTCTCGCCTACCCGCGCCGCCTTCGACTCGTTCAGCGCCCGCCAGAGTCTCGTTATGGCGCTGCGCTGGCCCGGAGGCGAGTCTTGGGGGAAGACGATCAACTAAGACGGTCTCTCCAATCGGGAGGAGTCACCATGTCGGGCCATGCCAATGAAGTTAGTCTCTTCGCCTTCTCCGGAGGAGAGATCGGTTTCATCGTGGCCGGGTCTGGAAGGCGCGGCACCGCCGAGCCGCCGCCAGGCGACTGGACTTGCCGCCGGGATCCCGCGGCGCGCCGGTACCGGTCGAGTAGCCTTTCAAACCAGGAGTGGTCCCTGGTAACCGGCTGCTGGGTAGGAGGGTTCTCGCGACTGGACGGGGCCCCGTCGACCGAGGCCTGAGACCCGGCTCCAGCAGAGTGCGTTCCTCCTCCATCGGCTGATGTCTCTCCTTGATCCCCATTATGGCCGGAAGCGGCGGCAGGAGTCTCAGCCACCGCAGGCTCCTGCGTATCGTGCGGGGATGATGGAGGCTTTGCCGCAGCGCCGGCGGCCTTTCGCAGCTCCAGGTCTTTCAGTATCTCGGATAGGACGGAGGGTTCCACACGGTGGCGCATTACCAGTGGGATCGCCGCCAGCAGGTCGTCGAAAGACACCTCGTCCTCTTCTTTCATGGCGGCGTTTAGCCTGCTCGCGAGTTCCAGGGCCTCTATCGCTCGGAGGCTCTCCACGTTCCTGTGGACGTAGAGCTGTGACATATACCGCACGATGTGTGGCGGTACCACCACGCCGGCGAGACGTGCCGCGGCGGCACGGAGGTCTCCGAAGACGCGGGTTTCCTCGGGGCGATCGGCGCTTCCGAAGAGAAGTCTTTCCACGACCGCGGGATCGGAGGGCCTTTGCACCGGCACCACCAGGTCGAACCGGTCAGCCAGCTGCTTTCTGATCTCATCGAGCGGCCCAGGGTCCTCGTCCGGATTGGACGCCGCCCACACCGACGCCAGTACCTCGATCTCACATGGCGGGAGACCGACTTCCTCGATCTTCACCAGGCCGGGCTTTGTGCCCATGACCGATAGCAGGACATCCGTGATCTCAGGGGCTGTCTCCGCCAGGCGGTTTACCTCGTCGATGAATATGATCCCCCTGTTGGCCATGGGGATGGATCCGGGGAGTAGGGAGGCCTCGGGCCCTGATTTCTCAGTGAGCCGTCCCAGGTCGATGCTGCCGAGGATGGTACCCAGTTTGGCCCCGTGGCCCACCTCCACGAAGGGCATCGGGACCGACTCGGACTCCAAGTTGCCGTTGCCTTTGTGCAGGGGGCAGTGGGGAGACTTAGGATCGCACCCGTAGACGCATCCCGCGACCCGCGTGATCTCCGGCATTGCTCGCCTGGCCCATCGCATCACTGTGGTCTTCCCTGTGCCTCGCAGTCCTTCAGCGTGGACGTGCAGAGGGATGCCGGCCAGTGTGGCAGCCAGAGACATCTCTACCGCCAGGAAAAGGCTTTCGTTGCCAGGATGCCTAAGTGGAGCTCCTCTACCCAAAGCAAAACCTCCCGCGCTTAGTAGTGTTGCTTGCGCGGGAGGTTTCTTTGCCTTATGGAGTAAGGAAAGTGTTGCCTACCTCTGCAGGTAGCTCTGCATCGCAGACAGGGCTTGGTCGAACTCCGGCTTCCTCGACAGGAGGAAAGTTACGGCGTTGTCGGCCTTCTTGGCCTTAGTGACGTCGTTGGGGTCGTAGCTCGGCAACTTGGGGTTCTTCACCTCAAGCACCCCGTACAGGCTTCCCACCTTGAGCTCCAGGCCCGAGACCTCTGACCAGGCGTATTTGGAGCACTTGCGACCCGTGATGGAGCCCATCGCCAACCCGGATTTCAGGACGTACAGGTTGTTCTTGGTGCACGCGATGGCTTCTCCGGCGTTACCCTGGAGCGAAATGGTGACTGACTCGCCCGGAGACAGGTTCTCGTCCAGGAGGATACGCAAGCCGCCCAAGTTGGCGGCCGCGTCAGCCTTGCCTCCTGCCGGCGCCGCTGCAGTGGGTGCAGCAGGTGCGGCGGTCTTGCCTCCCATGGATGACGCAAGAGCCTGCATCACGTACTCATGCTTCTTGACGATGCCGTTCTTCTCCATGCACGAGGTGCACATGTACTGGCCGTTTACGGTCTTGAAGTGGTCGTCTGTCGCAAAGGCCGTTGTACCGCAGGTCGCGCACTTTACTTTGCCCTTTTTAGACGGCAAGCAGTCCTCACAGAACCATTGTCCGTCAACGACGATAAGGGCTGCTCTCCCTACTCCGAAGTTTGATACTCCGCATCCAACGCAATTTGCCACGTGCGGATGCCTCCCTTCCCTAATGATCTATCGGCGACTGTGTGTATCGTTTGAGAAGTCGTGAAGGCCGTCTTTAGCCAAATTTGAGACAAATGAGACCAGAGCCCTAAACCCCTCTCCTGTCGCTACTGCATGGCCGCTGGTTGCGGCGGCGCCGGCAGGTTGTTAACAATCGGAAGCCGAATTTGTTAGCGAAAGCCGTGAAAGGAGAACTACTATGGACGACTTCATCATCAAAAACGTCAGGATAATCGATGGTACCGGATCACCTTGGTTCTACGGTTCGGTAGCCGTCAAGGACGGAGTCATTGTGAAGGTTGGGGGACACGTCGACGAAGGCGCCGCGAAGGTCATCGATGGACAGGGTCTCGTCCTGGCCCCCGGGTTCATCGACTCTCACAGCCATTCAGATACCACGTGGTTTGTCGATAACCGCGGCGAGTCCAAGATCCGTCAGGGCGTCACCACGGAAGTCACCGGCCAGTGCGGCGCGTCGGCGGCTCCGGTAACCGAGAAGAGGCTCGGCGCCCAGGTAACGATTGAGACCGATGAGGGGACTCCGGTGACCTGGCGTACGTTCGCCGAGTACCTAGATGCGCTTGAGAAGGCCGGCGTAGGATTGAACGTAGTCCCGCTCGTGGGGCACAGCGCGCTGCGCAGCTCTGCCATGGGGTACGACAACCGTCCGCCAACCCCCGGGGAGCTGGCGGCGATGAAAGAACTCCTGGTTGAGGCCATGGAGGCTGGGGCTTTCGGATACTCAAGCGGCCTCATCTATCCTCCCAGCTCCTACGCGGACACCGAAGAGCTTATTGAACTGGCCAAGGTGTTGCGGCCCTACAAGGGCATCTACGAGACCCACATGCGCAATGAGTCGACGGGACTCCTGGACTCTGTGAAAGAGGCCATCCGCATAGGGCGTGAAGCAGGGGTTTCCGTACAGATATCCCACCACAAGGCGTCCGGCGAGAAGGCCTGGGGCCTGGTCAAGCAGTCCTTGCCCATGATTGAGCAAGCAAGGAAAGAGGGAG
>CAZRRG010000067.1:0-3211 GCA_964602455.1 uncultured Eubacteriales bacterium
TCCATCGTTGAGAGTGAAGCCTACGCGGCCGAGGAACGTCCCATAATCGCCGCCGTATACCTGAACCGGCTCAAGATCGGTATGAAGCTGGACGCGGACCCCACCGTGGTCTACGGCCTCGGCAAGGAACCCGGATACGCGCTACTCTGGCGCGATCTCGACTCGGACTCCCCCTACAACACCTATAGGCAGCCGGGGCTTCCCCCGGGACCCATCGGCAGTTTCGGCGAAGCAAGCCTTAAGGCCGTTCTAGATCCCGCGGACGTAGGATACCTCTACTTTGTGGCCAAGGATGACGGCACCCACGCTTTTGCCCGGACCCTTGCCGAGCACAACCGCAACGTCTCTACATATCGAGGAAACTAGCCCGTAGCTCAGTGGGCCGTTACTGCTGCGGTTCCGTCGTGCGGCTAGCCGCGACGAATAACTCCACCATCACATCTGCATTCTAGGAACGTACTCACAACGACGACTCGGACGTTTCCAGAGGATGTGATGGATAGCATGCCAAGACTTACGCGTACAGCAGCGGCAGCCTTGCTGGCGGCCCTGGTGCTGGGCCTTTCGCTTGCCGCGGACCTCCCGGAGTGCATGTCCGCCCCTGACTATGTGCTTGCCGCTCCACAGAGCTGGTGGGACGACCTCGATCTGCTGTCCCGAGTTGTGATGGGCGAGGCCACAGGAGAACCCTTTACGGGTCAAGTCGCCGTTGCCGCCGTGATACTGAACAGGACGCAAAGTCCGGAGTTCCCCAGCACAATTGCCGGAGTAGTCTACGATATTGACGCTTTTGAGTCGGTGACCAACGGCCTCATATGGTCGCGATCCCCGTCCGATGAGGAGATCCGCGCAGCTGAACTTGCCCTTAACGGATGGGACCCGACAGGCGGCGCCTTGTTCTTCTGGAACCCGTCCAAGCCGGTCAGCCCATGGATATGGTCGCGGCCCATCATCACGCAGATAGGCGGCCATGTGTTCGCCTACTAGAGAAGGTACCGATAGACCGCAACCTGCATGGAGGTGCAGCATCTCATGAAGACACGGAGCCGCTGGGGGCTACTGGCGCTGCTTGGTGTGGTGACGGTGCTCTCCCTGATCTTCGGCCTCAGCCAGTACCGGCAAGCAAAGGCTGCCAACCTGCGCCTCGAAGCGGGAAGGCAGAGGGCGCTCTACAGTCTCATCACTCACATCGAGAATGTGGAGGCAAGCCTGGCGAAAGCCAGGGGAGCGTCTACCACGAACCAGCAAACCACTTTTCTCACCACGGCTTACTCGCAAGCACAGACCGCGCGGGACACGCTGTCCCAGCTTGACGTCCCTAACGTGAATTTCACGGCGGTACGGCAGTTCATAGCCACGGCCGGGGACTACGCCATGGTCCTTGCCCAGAGGCTATCCAGAGGCGGCGCGGTCACTGAGCAGGAATGGGCCGAACTCGCCCGCATGGAGAATGGCGTTAAGGACCTAGCCAGGGCGCTCCTTACAACGGCACAAAACGCCACGACTACGCCCGCCAGGGCAGGGATTCTGGCCGCCCTCGGGATGGGCGCTTCAGCGCAGGGCGTCTCAAGAGATGCTCTGGGTGAAGGGTTCTCGGAGATCGATACCCTTGCGCAGAGCATACCTTCACCGATCTATGACGGTCCGTTCTCAGAGCGAAACCAGGCCAAACTACCGCTTGCGCGGCCTGGGCCGGACATCTCGGCGGAAGACGCCAAGCGGATCGGCCTGGACTACCTTGGCACCGGTGAAGCCTTCCAGTCTGTCTCGGTGGGGACGATCGAGGGAGCAATCCCAAGCTATCTGGTAAGCGGAAAGCGCGCGGACGGGTCTGAGGTGATGACCGCCGTCGCCAGGCAGGGAGGAGCGGTGATCTGGTCTGAAGACGGGAGGGCTATAGGCTCAGCCAGGTTCGATATCGAGGCTGCGAGGAAGGCGGCAGGCGACTTCCTGGCTAGCAAAGGCCTAAGCGTCCGTGAGACCGGATGGCGCAAGCCGGGGCAGAGGGCAAATCGGATCGTGTTCACGTATGTCCCGGTGACCATGGTGGACGGCACGGAGACACTGCTCTACCCGGATACCGTGAAGGTAGAAGTCGCCCTCGACACCTGCAAGGTGATTGCGTTTGACCAAAAAGCGTACCTGACCTTCCACGACAACCCGTCACGTTCCATACCCAAGCCTCAGATATCCGCCCAAGAGGCCAGAGGTGTTCTCAAGGACAACCTCAAGGTTGTTAGCGGGCCGCGCCTTTGCGTGATACCTCTCCTGCAGACTACTGAGGTCCTTGCCTGGGAGTTTAGGGTGCAACAAGGCGATGACACCTACCTCGTTTACGTGAATGCCATGACAGGCAACGAGGACTACATCGTTCAGGTGATTGAGAACGAGCAAGGCGCGATGACTGCGTAAACGGTTTTCCGCGGAGGCATGCTAACCCTGGCCCGAGGAGGTGGTGGACGTCTGCGCGGGCGCTCTTAGGGCATGCCCGTGGCCTACAAGAGAAAGGGGGTTGCCTTCGGATGTCGAGCTACTACTACGCTCCGCCCGGCGCGGGACCATTCTACCCCAGCGGTACGCAGCAGCAGTTGGTTAGGGAAAGCGGTTGGCACAATGTCACTCAGGGAGGAAATGCGATGAACCAGGGTATGTCCGGCAATTGGCAATCAGGTCAGTGGACAGGAACGCAACCGGGCGAGGGTCAGAGCGGGATGGGGCCTTCTAGCTTGGCCCCAGGCTCGCGGTGGGTTGGGCACTCTAGTTTCAGTGGTACAGGGCAGGGCGGCAACTTCGGGAACATCCCTCAGGGAGGCTTTGGCCAGGGCTGGTCCAGCATGCAGTCAGCCCCCTCGCAGTGGTCGGGGCAGAGCCAGGGCAGCACGTGGACCGGCACCCAGTACGGAGAGGGACAGCCTGGCATGGGAGGTTCCAGCTTGGCACAGGGAGCCCACTGGGTTGGACAGTCCAGTTTCGGTGGCGCGGGGGCCTTCCCTCAGTCACAGGGACAGCAGGGCCAGGCACAGTTCGGTTGGAGTTCTTCGAGGTGGACCGGGACACAGTACGGAGAGGGACAACCGGGAATGGGCGGTTCCAGCCTCGCACAAGGGGCTAGATGGGGCGGGCAGCCCAGCTTCCAGGGAGGCATCGGCAGCCAGAGTTGGACCGGAACCCAGTACGGCGAGGGCCAGCCTGGGATGGGCGGCTCGAGCCT
>CAZRRG010000067.1:3311-12261 GCA_964602455.1 uncultured Eubacteriales bacterium
GTTGGACCGGAACCCAGTACGGCGAGGGCCAGCCTGGGATGGGCGGCTCGAGCCTGGTACAGGGGGCTCGATGGGGAGGACAGCCCAGCTTCCAGGGAGGCATGAGCAGCCAGCAGGGGTCCGGCAACCAGGGTTGGACCGGAACCCAGTACGGCGAGGGCCAGCCTGGGATGGGCGGCTCGAGCCTCGCACAAGGCGCCCATTGGGTAGGCCAGTCCAGCATGGGCACGAACCTGGGCGGGCAGAGTTCAGGCGGACAGCAGCAGGTGTACCTGCCGCCTTGGACTCGCGGCAGCCAGGGCGGTCAGAGCCAATAACCCCGTACGTACGCTGAGATAGGAAACAGAAGGGGTAGACCGGTTCTACCCCTTTCTTTTCCGCCTAATCGACACTGAGAGGGCGATATCATGCCTGAAATCCGCTATGACATAACCTCAGGCGGCTACGCCGTTATAGCCACCGAACGCGCCAAGAGGCCCTCTGACTGGAAGGCAGCTCAGAAGGCACCCTCCGAGTCTCCAGAGCACGATCCTTCCTGCCCATTTTGTACGGGCAATGAGTCGCAGACGCCGCCGGAAGTTGGCTCTATAAGGGACAGCGGAGGCCCAGATCAGCCGGGATGGCGCATCAGGGTGGTGCCCAACAAGTTCCCCGCGCTTCTCCCGCCGGACGCTCTGCCTGAGAGCGACAATGACCTGGCGGTCACCCAACCCGCGGATCTGGAGACGGCCATGTACTGGCGGGCACCGGGAATTGGCGCCCACGAGGTCGTCATCGAGAGCACGTCCCACAACGCAACCCTTGGCGAGTACTCTCCCAGTCACCTTAGGGACGTGCTGATCATGTTGAGGCAGAGAGTCGCCGACCTTTACTTGCGCAAAGAAGTCCGCTATGTCCTGGTGTTCAAGAATTGCGGTGAACGTGGAGGCGCTTCACTGGCTCACCCACACTTCCAGATCATAGCCCTACCGGTTGTTCCGGTCGCAGTGCTGAGCGAAGCGCAAAGGCAGAGGGATTACCAGAGCAAGACTGGGCGATGCCTCTATTGCGACATGGTTGAGAGAGAAATCGAGAAGGACGTCCGGGTGATCCGAAAGACCGATGACTTTGCCGTGCTGGCGCCGTTTGCCTCAAGGTTCTCCTTCGAGACCCTCATCGTGCCGAGAAAGCACATCTCAAGTTTGGCCGAGGCAGGGACCGACCATCTCACCGGCATTTCGGAAAGCATCGTGGACCTGTTCGGCCGGTATGAGAGCTTGTTCGCCTCGCTGCCATACAACATGGTGTTCCACGAGGCGCCGGCAGGTCCCCGGGGCGGCCGGATGGAGCCATTTCACGCCCATATCCACGTGTACCCGCGGCTTGGCACCGAGGCCGGCCTTGAGCTGGGTACCGGGGTCCACATCAACCCCTCTCCGCCGGAGGTTGTGGCCAAACAGTTCATTGAGGCCCAGAGCGCGCAAGGAGGCTTCATACATGCTTGATACAGGGCTCTCGATCCTACTCGTTGCCAGCGAGGTCGCCCCTTTCGCCAAGACCGGGGGTCTGGCTGACGTCGCAGGTTCTCTCCCAAAGGCGCTGCTACTCCAGGGCAACGACGTTCGCGTTGTGCTACCCAGGTACAGGGGCGTCAACGTGAAAGGAACCCTCGGCGACTTTCCAGTCGAGGTGGGGGGACAGAAACGCACGTGTATAGTCAGAACATCCCACATCGAGGCGAAGAGCAAGGACGGGACCGGTTCTGTGCCGGTCTATTTCCTGGACAACTATCACTACTTCGACCGCGAGCGCTACTACATGTACCCTGACGAGGCAGAAAGGTTCAGCTTCTTTGACCTTGGCGTGATTAGGCTGTGTGAAGCCTTGGGCTTCATGCCCGATGTCATCCACTGCAACGACTGGCAGGCGGGTTTCGTACCCCTTCTCGCGCGCCTAAGAGCCGCGGAGAACCCGGCTTTCGGTAACGTGGCCACCGTTTTCACAGTCCACAACCTACGGTACCAGGGTCGCTTTGGACGCGACACGCTGAACCTCTTGAACGTGGGCCAGGAGTTCTTCTCTCCTGAGGGAGTGGAGTTCTACGGCGACGTTAGCTTCATGAAAGCCGGACTCATGTACGCGGATGTGGTGAGCACTGTATCCGAGACTTACGCTAAGGAGATAATGACCCCTGAGTTCGGCGAAGGGCTGGAAGGGGTGCTCCGCCGGCGCTCGGCGGATCTCTACGGAATCGTCAACGGCATCAACTACCACGAGTTCAACCCCGCCAGTGACCCGCGCATATTCGCGACCTACGACAGCCGCAACCTTGCGCTGAAGAAGGAAAACAAACACGCCCTTCAGCGGGAACTGGGGCTTCCGGTCTCGGAGGCGCCGCTCCTGGGCATCGTGTCCCGCCTGGTAGACCAGAAGGGATTCGACCTCGTCAAGGAAGCGATGCCCGCTCTCCTGCAGAAGGAAGTGCAGTTTGTGCTTCTCGGCACGGGGGACAGCGAGTACGAGACCTATTTCACGCGGTTGGCGGAGGCAAACAGGGAAAAGGTGGCAGCGATCATCGGTTTCAACGGCATACTGGCGCAGAAGATCTACGCGGGGTCCGACCTGTTCCTCATGCCCAGCAGGTTTGAGCCGTGCGGGTTAGGCCAGCTCATCGCCATGAGGTACGGATCCATCCCGGTGGTTAGGGCAACCGGCGGCCTGGTCGATACCGTGTGCGACTATGACGCGGCAACTGCCACCGGCACCGGCTTCGTATTCCGGGAGTACTCCGGTAATGCCCTCCTTACCGCGGTCGAGCGCGCTCTATCTCTCTACCAAACGCGCGACAAATGGACCGCCCTGGTCCGCGAGGCGATGGACAGGGACTTCTCCTGGAACAAGTCCGCTGCCCTGTACACAGAGTTATACCTGGAGGCCATGGGCAGGAAGGGGAGGGTGGAAAGGCCCGCCTGATACAAATCCCGGTAGCTTGAGGCGAGACTTACGGCCCTCACCTTATGACAGACCGGTAGCAATCCAGGAGCCGCATAGCGGACGCCTCCTTAGAGAACCGGGAGGCATTTCCCATTGCCGCAGCCTTCATGGCAGCCAGTCTGTCCGGATCGTTCAGGAGTTCGACGACCCTCGCAGCCAACTCGCCAACGTCGTTGTTGCACAGGAAGCCGTCCTCGCAGTGGCTCACCATGTCCTTGACCCCCAGGGCTCCTACCGCCACCGCAGGCAGCCCTGCTGCCTTAGCCTCAACTACGACCAGGCCCTGAGTATCGGTAAGCGACGCAAAGAGGAACATGTCGGCTCCAGCGTACAGGTGAGGCATCTTGTCCGGAGGAACTGAGCCGGTGAAGTGAACGCTGCTCTCCACTCCGAGGGCCTTGGCCAAATCCTCCAGGTGGCCTCTTAGTGGACCATCCCCCACAACCACGAGAAACGCGTCGACAGTCTTTCGGGCTTCGGCAAACGCACGGAGCAGCGTCTCAACGTTCTTCTCGGCTCCAAGCCTGCTGCAAGTCAAAACAACCTTGGACTTGGGTGGGATGTCGATAGCGCGCCTAAGATACGCGGGGTCTCCGGTCCTGAACTCCTCCACGTTGATTCCGTTTGGAATCGGGTGGATCGGCGTCGATACCCGCCGCGACCTCAAGTAGTCGGCCAGAGCGGTTGACGGCGTTATGACTGCGTCAACTGACCGCGCGACCCGGAGCGCGGCCTCTTCCACGATACTCGATACGCTGCTGCCGAAGAGCGGGACGTAGTGAGAGTACATGTTGTACATGGTGTGATACGTAAAGACTACGGGGATGCCAAACCTTCTGGCTGCCCTCCAACCGGCCCTTCCCAGGTTGAACGGAGAATGGATATGGACAACATCGGGCTTGTCGGCACGAAGATAGGCCGGCAGCCGCGGGAAGGCCGGGTAGGCCACGTAGTAACCGGCGTTTGTCGGCGCCCGGAAAGAAGCAAACCTACGTACTCCATCTTCGCGGGTTACTCCGGGATACGCGGGGCAGTAGACCGTCACTTCATTCCCGAGACTGACAAGCGTGTCCTTGGCAACGGCAACGGCCCTGGTAACGCCTGATATGTAGGGATAATAACTGTCCGATAACATCGCGATGCGCATAGCTTAACCTCACCGTGTGCGGCTTCTACCAATTATCTACGACCGCGGAGCCAAAAGGCAACGCGCATAAAACCTCCATACAGTCTGGAAACCTAGAGGTATGGAAACCTATGAAAGGAGCGCGTGCATTTTGGGCGTGACGGAGAAGTATTCCAGATACCGGTGGAGAGAGGGAAGAGAGAAGGACCTGTGGTCGTTTGTCGATGGGAAGGTGAAGGAAGGCGTATCGGTTACAGCGGCCCTCAAGGAGTACAGCAAGCGCCACAACATGTCTTGGCTCACGGCGCGCTGGAAGTACTATCAGGTGCGGAAGAAGCAGTCGGCCTCTGCCGCGGCGCCCACAGAGCCGCGAGCCGAGATAACACGACCCGTTCAAACGGACGAGGACTTCCTCACCTGCCTCTCGGACTTCGTATCGTCCAGCCAGGACTCCGGCGAAGACGTCCTATCCCTCATGAGGGGACTGTCGAGGATGGCTACCCTATCCAGGGAGAGTCTCCGGCTCCTGGAGGAACGAGATCGGCGCATAGCGGTTCAGCGGGAAGACGCGACCGTCCTCAGAGAGGTATGCGAGTTCTTATCTGACTGGCTGTCGTCATCACAGGTCGACAAGGTATCTTCGCTCAAGGGCTTCTCGGATCGTCTGAGCGCCGAAGTCGTACGGCTGCGCGCCGTGGGAGATCACCTGGCATCGCCGCTATAGGCACATGGCGGAGCGCTGGGACGGCAGGCGAGAGCGGGGAAGACTCCGGCTACTCACGTGGGCGTTCGGGGCCGTCTTCCTGTTCTTCACCGGCCTCTTCATACGTTATCAGCTGCTGGGCGCGCTCGGCGAGGGGGCGTTTCTGCTCCCGGCCTTCTCTCAGAGGCAGAAGGCCGTAGCCGTCACACTCGCCAGAGGCAGGATCCTCGATCGTCACGGCGTTCCCCTGCACTACCCGGTGTGGGGGAACGCTCTGGTTGACCTGCGGTCATCCGTCGGTGATTCGCCTGTCAAAGTGAAGCGTTCCCTCACGGCGACCGAGGTGGAAGAGATCCTGGCCAGGGAAAGCGGAGATGCGGCTATCGTGCCTGAGGAAATACGGTACGGGCCAAACAGCCTCGCTTGCCATGTAGTCGGCCATGTCCGTCCCAACGCCTATAACGATCCCCGTGACAATGTAGGGGAAAGCGGCCTCGAGAAGGCTTTCCAGGGCACCCTGGCAGGCGGTTCTCCCGCCTGGTCGGGGGTGGTAGTCACCGCTGAAGGAGATGGTCTGCCTGGGACGGGGATGCGCATCGCGCCGCCAGCGCAAGACCCGGCGGACCTCTACACAACACTTGACGCCGGAGTGCAGCGGTCTGTCGAGGATGTCCTGGACCGCAACGGGGTAAGTCGCGGGGCAGTCGTGGTCCTTGACGCGCTGACGTCGGAAATCATTGCGATGGCTTCCCGGCCTGAGTTCGACCAGAACCATCCTGAGCTGTCGCTGGAGGCGGAAGGGTCTCCGTTCGTGAACAGGGCTTTGTCAGCCTTCGCTCCGGGTTCGGTGTTCAAGCCAGTGATAGCCGCTCTCGCGCTGGAACGGGGATATGTGGATCCCACCGAAGTGTTCGTCTGCACCGGCGAGGTGACGGTCGGCGACCGGGCGATCGCGTGCGGGTCGTCTAAGGGAGGCCACGGCGAGGTTACTCTGAGCCAGGCGCTTGCGCAATCGTGCAACTCCGCCCTCATCCAGATCGGCATGCGCATCCCTGCGGCGGTAATGGTTGACTTCATCAAGACCTCAGGGTTTGGCGTCAAGACCGGGATACCGCTGGACAATGAGGCGGCGGGATCGTTGCCCGACCCGTGGGACATGTACTCGGGTGACATTGCCAACCTGTGCATCGGCCAAGGGCGCCTATCGGTAACGCCTCTTCAGGTCGCAACCTTCTTCGCGTCCCTATACTCCGGCGGCGTCTACCGCCGGCCCTCGCTGATCATGGAGCGGATCAAGGATGATGGCATCCGCGTCATGAGCGCGGAAACCGCGGAGAAGATCACGGAAGCCTTGGTTCTGACGACCCGGTCAGGCACCGGGAAGAAAGCATGGATACCGCTGTACGGCTCCGCAGGCAAGACGGGCACCGCCGAGACCGGACGGGGCTCAGGATTGACCCACGCCTGGTTCTGCGGGGTAACCCCCGTGATCGCCCCGCGCTACGTTATCGTCGTAATGGTTGAGGAGGGAGGTGACGGCCCTTCTGTAGCGGCGCCAATCTTCCGCGAGATCGGCCAGCTCCTCTTGGACACGCACACGTCTGCCGTCCCCTGAATAGGCTGTAGGGTCCCTAAAACCCTACGCTATTGGAGGGATAGACAGCGTGCTCAGTCTACTACTCCAAGTGTCGCTGGTTCTCCACAAGTTCCTCTGGACCTGTCTTGGATACGTAGGAGGCAATCACTTTCCGCTACCGCTTTCGGAAGAAGAAGAAAAGTCGTGCCTGGCCGCGTTCAAGAACGGAGACATGGCTAGCCGCAACACCCTGGTCGAGCATAACCTAAGGTTGGTGGCCCACATAGTGAAGAAGTTCGACCCCAACCCCCAAGAGATAGAGGACATGATATCTATCGGCAGCATCGGCCTCGTCAAGGCGATCAACACGTTCCAGGAAGACAAAGGCACAAGGCTTGCCACCTACGCCTCAAAGTGCATCGAGAACGAGATCCTCATGCACCTTCGCGCCACCAAGAACGACAAGACGGAGTTGCACCTGTTTGACCCGCTGAGCGCCGAAGAAGACGATGGTGAAGTCTCCTACATGGACATTGTGAGGGACGAAGAGCCCGACGTAGCGGAGGTAGTCACCGCCAAGGTACAGGCTGAGAGCGTTCTGTCGCGGCTGTCGGTCCTGGACGACAAGGAGCGAGAAGTGCTTGAGATGAGGTACGGTCTCTCGGGGCGGCACCAGAAGACCCAGAGGGAGATAGCCCGCCTTCTGGGGATATCCCGCTCATATGTAAGCAGGATTGAGAAGCGAGCGCTCTGCAAACTGGCAAAGGCCTGTGAATGCTGCCTGCAGTGACGCGCCTACTTTGCCGTCCCGTCCTCGCGGTTCATTCTGATCTGGCCTCAGGTGATAATATACCTGGGGGGTGCGCAGATGGATAACAGGAGGGACCGGCCTGCATTTGGACCGATGCGACTGCTCACGCCGTCCCTTCGGTTGCCTACTGTGTACGACCTCGATGTGCGGTGGCTGAAGGACCGCTCCATCACCGCCGTCATCTCCGACTTGGATAACACGCTGGTGCCGTGGCGGGACTACAGGGTTGCGGATGAGCTCGCTGCCTGGTTTCAGTCCTTGCATAAGGAAGGGTTCAAGACTGTCATCCTGACCAACGCACGGCCGTCCCCCACCATCAAGGAACTCTCGTCTACGCTGGGTACCGAGCTGGTGATCGGCGCCCGCAAACCTGTCCAGCGGTTCTTCCGGCTCGCCCTGGAGAAGGTAAGCGCCGTTCCTGCCGAGGCCTGTGTCATCGGTGACCAGGTGTTCACCGATGTCCTTGGCGGCAATCTTATCGGGTGCCATACGGTCCTGGTCAACAGGATTGGAAACCGGGAGTTTGCCGGAACGCGCCTCATGCGGGTCTTCGAAAAGATGGTCCTTGATCGCCTCGATCGAAACGGGTCAAACCCTCACTAGATCCCCCGCCTCTTACGATTAAAGCAATGATCAAATCCTCGCACGGAGGCGGGGCTAGTGCTTAGCGTCTTGGTGTGCTATGACAAGGCAGGCTGGCAGAAAGGAATTCAGTCGGTCCTGCAGAGGCAGAGTTTCGTGAGCGCGTCTTACCTGGACTTGCGCTCGAGAGAGGTGAGAATGCCTCTCTACAATTACGACGTCATCTTCGTGCAAGCGGGAAGGGATAAGGGCACCCTACGCAGGAACCTTCTCGAGCTGCGCCGCAGGTACCCCACAGCCCGGTTCGTCCTGATGCTCGAAAACCTGGGAGTCTCAGACCTCACGTTTGGCCACCGGATGGGGATGTCGGCGTTTGTGGACGAGAGGGCAACGCCCGAGCAGATCATGGGCTCGATCGAGGCGGCTGCCAGGGGCGACCTCTACGCGTCCTCCTCGGTGATCAGGCGAAGCCTCACGCAGCCTGAACCTGAGGAAGAGCCGGATGACGACGTGAAGACGCCCGTGGACCTATCCCACAGGGAGATCGAAGTGCTGAACCTGGTGGCCCGGGGTATGTCAAACCGCCTCATTGCCCGGAATCTCTTCATCAGCGAGAAGACGGTAAAGAACCACCTGTACAGCATATTCAGAAAGATCGGCGTCACCGACCGCACAAAGGCGGCCCTTTTTGCGGTAAGGAGCCTGGGGGCCCACAAAAATGGGTCTTTCGGCCCTGCAGAAGTATTTTTCGAAGTCGATGAACACCATTGAGAAGTTGTCTTGTTGCCGCAGAACACCCCCCGAGATGCGACAGCAAAAGCAACAGTTAGCAAGGCCCGGGGCAGAGCCCCGGGCACCTTTTTTCATGTTCGTGGGTAAGCGATACCGTCTGGAAGCTCAAGGGAAGAAGATGTGCTGCCAATAGTACCATAGCCCGGCCGCGGTCGAGGTTATAGCAAGGAGCAGCGACCAGAACGCTCCTATCCTGTTCCCGCCCCGAAGAAGAGTCCACGCCCAGGAAACGGTGTAGATCCCTACGCCCAAAGTAGCGACTATTCCGAGAAGGTGCATACTGGGAGTATGCGCTCTGGGGGGCAAGAGCATTCGAAAAGCGGTATGCGGGCGGCTCTAGGTCAATAACTGTGGGATCTGCTCTTTAGGGCAACACCCAACGAACGC
>CAZRRG010000068.1:0-12202 GCA_964602455.1 uncultured Eubacteriales bacterium
GGTCCAGACCGGGTTCAGGTTGCTGAACACTGCCGTGCTGGCCGGTCCCGAAGACTTGACGCCCCTGTTCCAGAGGATGTAGGAGAATGCGATGCCGACGGCGCCAGACAAGATGAGCTCCGTCCAGTGCACAACCGAGGGCGCGGACCAGTCGGCGCGGAGGAGCTCGCCCACGGATAGAGGTACCATCAGAACAGCTCCGGCCACCATGGTCCAGGTGGTGAACGCAAGCGGGCTCATCCGCTTTGTCAGATCCGCCGCGAGTATGGTGCACAGGCACCACCCGAGAGTCCCTGAAAGCGTTGTTAGGTCCCCGGCGAGACTGCCTCCCTTGAGCCCGGAAAGCCCACCGGCTCCGCCCGCTACAATCAGAGCGACGCCGCCCATGGTGAGCAGCACCCCACCCCACATCCTGCCGTTCATCCTCTGCCGGCCGGTAAAGTGGCTGAGTACCGCCGTGGTGGCGGGCATCGTCGCCAGGACAAACGAGGTGTTGAACGCCGAAGACAAGGCAATGCCCTTGATAAAAAGGTACTGGTACACGGTGTTCCCTAGAAACCCGGCCAGGATGATCTTGGGCCAGTCCGCCCTGGACGGCGCTTCGAGGTTGCCCGAGGACCTCAGGACGAGGAGCAACAGCAAAGCGGCCCAGCAGAGCCTAACCGCGTTGAACTGGAGCGGAGTGAAGCCGGACAGCGCGTCCTTAACGGCTATCCCGTTGATGCCCCAGATAAACGATGTAAGCAGGAGCTCAAGGTTGCTGCGGGTCACCTGTGCCGCCTCCCCAAGGCCGTAGCCTATGCTCCCTCGGGCCGGAATCCGCTGCCCTCGCGAATGTACACGAACTTGCCTCCAAGCATCGTGCCGTCGACCTTGCAGGTGAGCAGGCTCTCAGGCGGGCCGTCAAGTATGTCGGAATCGATGACGGCCAGGTCTGCGAGTTTTCCGGGTTCCAGCACTCCGCACTCCTTCTCCCTGTATGTCAGGTAGGAGCCACCTTCGCAGAAGCAGGTTATGGCCTCCCGCGCCGTGAGAGCCTCATCCCGCCCGAAGTCCAACCCCTTCACCGTCTTGCGGCCAACCGCGCCGTAGAGCGCCACGAACGGGTCGTACGGCGCCGATGATACGTCGGTGTTGATAGCAACGCGGATGCCGCGGTCCAGATATGTGCGCAGAGGCTTGAACGCCGCCAGGCGAGACTCCTCGATTACCGTCGGATAGATGTCGCCTTCAACGTAGATGAAGCCCGGCTGGACCGACACCGGGATGTCCTGGGCCGCCATCGCCCTCAGAGAGTACTCGGTGGGATAGTACCCGTGGACGATATGGTGGCGCTGGTGGGGCAGCGGCTTCTTCGCGCTGATGGCGTCCATCATGTGTGAGACGGCGATGTCCTGCGCCAGGTCTCCGCAGCAGTGGATGCCTACTCCCCATCCCTTCATGTGGGCGTCACGGATGTACTGCCCCAACCTGTTGATATCGAGCCGCAACGGGACGGTGGCCCTGGTGAAGTCCCTGTAGGGCTCGTGCATCAGCGCGGTCTTGCTTCCCAGACCGCCGTCGATGGCCATTTTGAGGTTACCGAACCGGAACCACTCGTCTCCGAACCCGGGCTGGAGCCCGGCTCCCACGGCCAGCGGCATCTCCTGCTCCGACGGGACGTAGCCCATCCCGTGCCATCCCGGCATGGCGCTTACACGCAGAGGAAGTTCGTTCCTGGCATGGAGCGACATATAGGCAAGCATCAGGTCCGGGTCCACGCCCGGATCCAGCACCGACGTAATGCCGAACCGGAGATACTCGCCCAGCGCCAGTTTGACCATTGACTCAAGCGCTTCCACCGAGCGAGAGCCGGTTTTCCCTTCCCGAGACGCGCGGCGCACCAGCGAGCCCGCAGCTTCTCGAAGGATCCCCGTGGGCTCGCCCGACTCGTCCAGGTCCACCCGTCCGGCCTCAGGGACAAAGCCCTTCCCTATGTCGGCCTTCTTGAGCGCAAGTGAGTTGGCTGCCGTTACCGCGAACAACCGGACCAGCATGACCGGATTATCTGGAGCAGCTTCGTCCAGGTCCTTGCGGTTGGGCATCCGGTTCTCCTTGAACTGGCTTTCGATCCACCCGGCTCCGATCACCCACTCGCCCGGGCCGACTTCGGCCGCCTTCTTCGCCACAGCTTCTTTGAGCTCGTCGATGCTGCCTAGCCCGAAACAGTTCACGCCCGAGAGTAGCGTGGCCCCGGACAGGACGTGGTTGTGGGAGTCTACCAGCCCCGGGATCACGGTGCGGCCACCCAGATCCACCATAACGGCCTCAGGTCCTGCCAGAGCCTTTATCTTGGCGTTGCTCCCGACCGCTATGACCTTGTCTCCGGCAACGAGGACCGCCTCGCAGTCCGGACCATTTCCCGGGAACACCTTGCCGTTACACAGAGCGATGCGCTTTTTCATCTCGCGTCCTCCGATCCGCCCTGCGGCCTCACGCCCCAGAGCACGGTATACCTTGCGGTGCACTTGATGGGGCCCTGCTCCAGGTCCCGCTCCATCCGGTCGATCCCTCGTGTCCACGCGTCCTCGTCTATGAGGTGCAGCGAGGAGAAGACCTTCTCGCGGTAAGGCTGGATGTCGGTGAGTTCATACTCGAACTCCTCAAGATCCTCAGTTATACCCGAGAACCCCGCTTCCTCCATCATTGCAGTTAGCGTCCCCATACTGGGGTAGCGTTGAAGCTCCTTTTCGAGTGTTTCCGGGAAGTAGTAGGTCAGGGGCTTCCTGTTCCGGATCACCCATTCCGAGTCGGTCACCGTGGCGATCTTGCCGCCGGGACGGAGAACACGGAAGGCCTCGCGGAAGTATGCCGGGCATCCCCCGCTCCTGTGCAGGTGATGGATAACGTCGGTCGAGAACACCAGGTCGAAGCTGGCGTCGGCGAACTCCAGCGCCTGGGCGCTGCCGACATGGAAGTCGAGCCCCGACGCCTGTGCCTGAGCGGTTGCCTTGGCAAGCATTTCTGTGGACGGGTCGATGCCGGTCCCCTTGCATCCCGTGGCCTTGGCAAGCGCGACAAGGTAGTTGCCTGTGCCGCATCCGACATCAAGGACCGAGGTGTCTCTGGTGACAGGTCCCTTCTCCACAAGGTTGCGGAAGACGCCGGGATGTATCTGCCTCAGGCGGGCGTACTCTCCCGCGATCTTGTTGTAGTCGATCATAAACGCACCTCCCCGGTACGCCTGGTTTCTGTACCGGGGAGGCTGAATCCTTGCGTCTGGCGGCGTTACGGCACTACGTTCAGGACCGACGTCGCGATAAGCGTCTGGATGCCAACCGCCAGGACGATAAGCAGGCAGTAAGGCAGGCACTTCTTCAGGAGCTGGTCTTCTTTGCCCGTCAGGCCCGAGGTGGAGGAACCCAGCAGCACCTTTGACGGCGCGATCGAGGAGCCCAGCGACGCTCCGACGGTCTGCGAGCCGGCGATGAGGGTCGAACTGATCCCAAGCGCCTTCGCGGTTTCCATCTGGAACCCGCCGAACAGGACGTTTGCGTTGGTGTTGCTGCCGGTCATGAAGCATCCGAGGACGCCGATGAACGGGGAAACCACGGGGAACAGGGATCCCGCAACCCGGCCGACCCCGCCGGCCATTTCGCTGGTCATGCCGGTATCGTTCATCACCAGCGCCATCATCACCATGGTCAGCACGCCGAGCGTGGTCTGCCAGGACTGCTTCACCGTAGCCTGCCACACCCTACCCAAGCGCTCGCGTTTGATGAGCTCTCTACTCATGTACACCGCGAGGCCGATCAGCGATGCCATCGTGATGATGGGCGCGGGATGGGAGAACAGGCCTATAGCAGCATAGCTCTTCTCGGCGGCTACAGCGTAACCCTGAGTGGTAACCGTCGCCGGGTAGCTGAACCCGAACTTGTAGGGTTTGAAGAACTCCTTGACGACCGGGATCTGTGATATCAAGGTCAGGGACAGAAGCGCGTAGTAAGGGACCATAGCCAGGTGCAGCGATATCTCCTTGCCAGGTCGGCCAGCCTTCTCTGATGTCCCGGCTGACCCCGCTGCCGCGCCTCCTGCGGTCGCCTGAGCGGCACTCGCAGGCTTCTTGTCCCTGGGCGAGATAAGGGCTACGAGCCCGACGCCCGAGAGCGAACCCAGGAGCGAGGCGACCTGGCCTGAGCCGGTCCTGGCCACCATCCACTGCACCCCGCTCATCACCGCACCCACCAGGATGATCCTCACGAAACCTTTCCGGACTCCGGCCCATCCTTCGATGATGTGTGCCACCGCAAGCCCTGTGAGGATTGTGGGGACGGCGAACGTCAGCCCCACCCAGTGGCCGAGCGTCTCGGGAGCGATCTTCGTCGAGAGCGTAAGCGTGTAGAAGGAGGACCCCATGGAGCCAAAGGTGATGGACCACGCGTGTCCCACAAGCGTAGAAGCGGCCGCGACTATAGGGTCAAACCCCGCCGCTATCATGAGCGGAGCGCAAACCGCCACCGGCACACCGTAGCCTGCCACGGCCTGGATAACTGCCGTAAGGCACCAGGCTACCAGGAGTCCCAGCATAAGCCTATCGCTGGACAGGGACGCCATCGACTTGGATATGACGGGGATGGCCCCGGTCTCGTTGACCAATTGGTACATGTAGGATGACGTCCAGATGATGAGGACGACGTAGAGAGTGAGGCTGACGCCTTTTGCCGACGCGGTTGCCAGCAGGCTCGGGAATCCTCCGAAGAAAGCCCAGCCTACCCCAAGAGCAACCAGCCACGCCACCACGCCGGCCTTCTTGGCCTTCCATTTGAGTCCGAGCATGGTGAAGAGCAGGATTATGAGCGGAGATGCCGCCAACAACCACCGGACCATGTAAAGAGCCCTCCCAGTAACGTCAACTAGGGCTTGGCGCCACTCCTGAGGCGCTTCGAGCCCCTACCTGCCCGGTTGTGCCGGGCGGCCACTACTCAAACTCCTCAAACTGAACGTCCAGGAGCGGGTATTGTGCCCCGTCCTCGTCGACGAAGTGCCACCACTCTGCCCGGTAGCGCACGAACCCGTGCTTCACCATGATCTCGCCCAGGAAGTCTCTGTTCCGGGCCTCCTCGGGAGTGCACCCATCGTAGTCAATGGCGGCCTTCTCCGAGAAGTCGTCAAAACCCGTGGGCATGGGCAACTCGTTGCCATCCTCGTCCACAAGAGTAACATCCACTGCGGCTCCCCTATTGTGAATGGAGCCCTTCGCGGGGTCGGCCACGAAAGCCGGATCCCCGACAACTTCCCACAAGACCTTCTGCGCCGAGAGAGGCCTGTACGCATCCCAGATCTTGATGCGGTACCCGTGCTCCGCGAACTCCCTCTGGGCTGCCGCCAGCTTCTCCGCAGTTGCCCGCTGTAGCAGGCATACCGCCTTTGAGTATATCGCTTGACCGGTGAAGTTGTCAGCCGTGGCGTACCGGAGGTCTATGACAAAGGTATCGTCAAGGGCGGTCACATCAACCAGCCCCTCTATCTCCTTCGGCTCGCCCGCTCCTGGGGGTTCGATTGCCCCCGGCGATGTGGTTGACGGATCAGTCGCAGGCTTACCTGCCGCCGAGGGATCCGTGCCTGAAGGGACTGTTCCTGTTGGCGGCTGGCCGCCGGCAGGCGATGAGGAGCGCGTGCCAACCAGCGAGCAAGCGGATGACAGGAATGCGACTAGCGCCGCAAGGATCACAAGGACGCACAACAAGCGCTCTGGACGGGTCCGCCGCACGCGCGGTCTAGGCCGCTGGCTGAGGTGCGATCCTGTACCCATCACCGGAGCGCCCTGAGCCTCTCGGCTACCGCACGCAGCGTCTCGTCGGACTTGGAGTAACAGAAACGAACCTGTTTGGTCACGGAATCTTTGCCATGATAGAAGGAGTAACCGGGCACCGTGGCAATCCCGGTCCTCTTCACAAGTTCGGTGCTGAACGAGAGGTCGTCGGAGACACCCAAACGCTTCATCACGCCGGCGGTCTGGGATACGATGTAATAGGCCCCGCGGGGCATGAGAGGGTCAAACCCTGTTTGCCGCAGCACCCCGAAAAGGAAGTCCCTGGACTTCTGGTAGCGGGACGCCAGTTGCGTGTAGTACTCGTCGGGGAGCGCGAGGCCCGCAGCAATCGCGTGCTGGAACGGCGTCGGCGCGCCCACGGTCAGGAAGTCGTGGACCTTCCGTATCCGCGATGTCGTCTCCTGCGAGGCGATCGCCCACCCAATCCGCCATCCGGTCACCGAGTACGTCTTGGATGCCGAACTGATAGTGATCGTGCGCTCCGCCATCCCATCAAGAGAAGCCATGGACACGTGCTCGGCCCCATCGTAGAGGATGTGTTCGTAGACCTCGTCTGTGACCGCAAAGCAGTCCCATTCTTGACAGAGGCGTGCTATCTCGTAGAGTTCGGCCCTGGTAAACACCTTGCCTGTGGGATTGTGAGGGGTGTTCACGATCACGGCTTTGGTCTTTGGACCAAACGCCGCCCGGAGCTCGTCGGAGTCGTAGCGCCAGTCCGGAGGATACAGGGTCACGTACCTCGGCGTTGCTCCGGATAGTATGGAGTCTGGGCCGTAGTTCTCGTAGAAGGGCTCAAAGATGACTACCTCATCACCTGGGTTCACTATGGCCTTGAGCGCGGCCATCATCGCTTCGGTCGCGCCGCAGGTCACGGTCACCTCGGTTGCCGGGTCACAGACTATTCCGTTGTAGGCCCTCACTTTGTCCGCGATGGCCTCTCTGAGTTCCGGTTCGCCGAACGTGACCGGGTACTGGTTCAGAGCCCCTCCCCTGTCCCGCAAAGCCCTCTCGGCCGCCTCTACCACTTCGGTCGGCGGCGGGAAGTCCGGGAAGCCCTGCGCCAGGTTCAGCCCTCCGCAGGCGTCGCAGATCCTGGTCATCTCCCGGATGACCGACTCTGTGAACCTCTCTGTTAGGGATGAGTACGTCCTCAAATCAAGCTACCTCCTACCCTAGCGACAGCGCCACCAGTCCGATCACCATAGCGGCGGTCCCGACCATTTTCCGCTGCATGCTTCCTTCGGCAAACGCCCTCGCCCCTATCGCGGCGCCGATGAGGATGCTTATCTCCCTGGCAGGCGCCACATAGCTAACCGGGGTGAACACCATGGCCGTAAGCACAAGGATGTATGCGAAGGGGCTTAAGAACCCCACGCCCAGGGCGTACCACTTGTGGTTCTTCCATTCCTCCTTAACCTTGGGCCAGACGCGAAGAGCGAAGGGCGTCAACATGAGGAACCTGCCGAAGTTTGTTGCCCAGTCGAGCAGCAGCGGAGGCGTCTTGAGGGTGCTGACCGATATCTTGTCCAGGACTGTATAGGTCGCGACTGTCGCCCCGCACAAGAGCGCAGCCAGCACAGCCTTCTTTGCTTCCGGCGAGGTGAACTTCCTGGGATCCCCCGTGACGGTGGCGATCCCGACAGCCATCAGCACTATTCCGGCCGCTCCGATAGGCGAAGGCCTCTCGCCCAGGAACAGCACGCCTATCGTCGCGGAGATGAGAGGCCCTGTGCCCCTGGCTATGGGGTAGACGACCGACATGTCACCCATCCGGTATCCCCACTCCAGGAGGGTGAAGTACGCCAAGTGGACGGCTGCGCTGGCCAACATCATAGCTACGTTGGCGACCCCTATGGCGGGCTTTTGCTTGATGATCACTCCCAATGCCACAGGGAAGTACAAGGTGGACGCTACTCCGGCGAAGATCCAGATGAAAGGGAGCCCCCCGCCTGCCTTCTTGGTCAGGTAGTTCCATCCCGAATGGGCAAACGCCGCAACCAGCACGAGCCCTAACGCGACCTGAGTCAAGCCAAAGGCCCCCTCTGGACTTAGTCCCTATCCGCGTCTATGCTTCGAATCTATGCTCCTTCGGACTACAGCTCCATGAACTCGCGAAGGTAAGCGACAGTGCGCTCCAGTCCGACCTCTACCATTTCCTTGCCGATCTCAGGGCTGGCCTTGCGGGCATCGCCCAGGCATCCGTTAGCGGTAGTCTCGTCGAAGAACCTGGCTTCGGAGACCCACGGATACTTGACCGCGCGCTCCCTGGCCGGCCTCACGATGTCGGCAGCGGTCAGGGCTTCGGTGCGAATAGCTTCGGGATGCAGGTACATAAGTATCGAGACTTCTCCCTCGCAGGAGTGCCCTGAGGTTTCGCTGTGAACATACTTCTTGGTGACGTCCGCCACAGCGTTGTAGGGCAGAGTTGCCCAGGCCGCGGGGTATCCCAGCTCGTGCTTGACCTTGTTGCACACTATAGTGAGGGCCGGGGAGTTGCCGCCATGGCCGTTCACGAAGAAGAACCGCTTGATCCCGTGAGACGCAAGCGACTTCACCATATCCATTAGGACGTTAATGAGGGTTTCCGCCTGCAAGGTGATGGTCCCTGGGAAGTGCAGGTGATGGCTGGAAATCCCAATCGGAACCGCCGGCGCCACCAGCACATTGGGGTAAAGCTCTTGACCTAGAAGCCTTGCGAACTCGCGGGAGCAGGAGGTATCCATCTGGAAGGTAGCGTGAGGCCCATGCTGCTCGGTGGATCCAACAGGGATGATAGCAGCCTTCACGTTAGGCAGCGCCGCCTTGACCTCCGGCCAGGTCATCTCGTGCAGGTACAAACACTTCTTCTCGGTAGCCACAGACATCTTCTCCCTTCAAAGTGTCGACCTCGTCCAACTCAATTGTCTTCAACAAAGGGGGGCTGCTTTCCTCCCCGCGCGTCTCTGAGACGCTTGTCTATCTCAGCAACTTTGGCCTGCTCCGCTTCCCAGTACGACCGGCTCTTCTGGGCGTTCAGTTCGGCTACCGTCTTACCCTGCTGCTCCACCCAGGTGTAGTACTTGAGGTTGAACCAGCGGTCCTTGTTCAGGACGGTACCTTCCTGGACGTAGTCGGTGGCGACTCGCTGGAAGATAGCGTAGCGGAGCGCCGCCCCCTCCCTGTCCACCGGGCCGAACCGGTTGACCAGGTCGGCCATGACCGACCTGTACCTGTCTATGCCGTCGGTCAGGACAGTCACAACGGTATCCTTGGGTCCCATCCCGTAGAACTTGGCCGTCTTGATCGCGCCAAGGACGTTGCACACACCGGAGATCCCGAACATGGTCGATAGGTTCTCTACCACGTCTGGCTGCAGTCCCGCGGCGTTTACCAGATAGTCCATACCCGCGGGATCGGTCAGGAGCTGCAGGCCCAGCTTTGACTCCATGTCGTCCACGCACATCAGGGCGTCCATGTTCCTCACGTTGTGGATCCACGTGACGTGCTTGTCGCCAATGCCCTGGATGTCGTGGTCTCCGTAGCCGTTGTTGTACAAGGTAGGGCACTGGATCGGCTCCAAGCCTATGGTCAGGCATCCCGGGAACACCTGCTTGAGCCTATCCCCCGCGGCGATGGTCCCGCCTGATCCCATGGCGGACACGAAGGCCGAACACGATCCATCGCCTACTCCCTTGTCCTTCAGCGAGCTCATAAGCTCGGCTACCGTGTTGCCGGTCACGTAGTAATGGAAGCGGTAGTTGGCCATGGTCTCAAACTGGTTGAGAACGCGGACTTTGGGATCTTGTCTGAGTTCCTTGCACTTGTCGAAGATCTCCTTGACGCTGGACTCGCAGCCGGGAGTCTTCACGAACCGCGCGCCGTAGGACGCGATCTTCTCGAAGCGCTCCTTGCTCATGAGTTCGGGCAGCACAACCAAGGTGTCGTAGCCCATCCTCGGGCCGACCCACGCACCCCCGATCCCGTAGTTGCCGGTGGACGGGAACACGAGCGTGTTCTCCCCTGGCACCGACTCACCGCAAAGCTGCGTCTCCATAGTCACCGAGTAGGTGGCGCCGACCTTGTGGGAGCCTGTAGGAAACTCCCTGCTGTAGATAGCGACGATGTTGGCATCGACCCCCGTCAATGCCTTGGGAAGCACTATGTGGTAGGGGCTGCCATCTCTTCGCCAGCTGATGTTGTAGAGGTTGACGGCGTCCAGCGGGTTTTCATCCATTGCCGCAAGGGCGCGTTCGCGGATACCTTTGTCTATCTTGTCGGGATGGAGCATCTCCTCATAGGTCGGTCCCCACACGAACTTGCTCATGAACGCTCATCCTCCACTTCTTCATGGTGAAGAGCCCGCAGTAGAAACACCCATTTGCCCAACCGGCATACAACCCATCCACTTCGCTGCAAGTTTCCGATTACCCTCCCCCACCGGCGGCCGCGGGCATCGACGTCGCACGTAGCCCCAGCGCCGCTGCCTTGCTGTGGTCCTAGCTCGGCTGCCTTGCTGTGGTCCTAGCGCCGCTGCCTGGCTGTGGTCCTAGCTCGGCTGCCTTGCTGTGGTCCTAGCGCCGCTGCCTGGCTGCGCTCCTAGCACCGGCTCCTCGCGGTAGCCTCTCGATCCGCGGGTGCACGTTTTACGCCCCACAATGGTCACCGCAGGATCCCTTCCTCGCGAGCCGTCGGGTGGTGCCGCTCGCCGCCCACCGATCGGCGCACGCCGTGACCTTTGCTTATCAGCAACGGTCGCCGTGAACTCCATAGCGAGGCGCAATAGCCTCCGTGTGATCATCCAGATCAGCGGCGGTCACGCCGTGACCAATCAACCGGCCCCCTATTAGTCACCGGAGGGTGACTTTGTCGAAAACTGTGGTCATCGCATGACCCCATGTGGCTTATGGATCACCGGATGACCCGACTTTTCGACATATGACGCATGGGATGACCATTGTTAAGCGCTCTATTGGTCACGCCGTGCCCCCTGTCAAAATGGATGGTCACCCCGTGACATGTGAGGCGACACCAAACCGCCGCGCGGTTGGATGCTTTCGCGGCTATCGAGTCGACGCATGGGACTTTCTGTAAAGGCAGCTTGATCTAGTTGCCAGAATCTGGTAATTTGTGTCTGCAACAGTGATGTTGGAGAGGTGGTTCCGTGAAGTATCCATGGATCGAGGATTTTCTGCGACTTCGCGACCTCGACAGCGAAGCGAAGTGTGTCTATTTGGCGGCATGCCTTGAGCCAATGTCCCTCGCCGACCTCGGGCGGGCCACGGGGCTTAGCAGGAACTGCGTCAAGGCAAGAGTGCGGAGCCTGGTCAAAGCCGGCTGGATCGAAGTGCGAGCCGACGGCCGCAAGAAACTGGCCCTACCCACCGCTCCTCAGGCGGTTCAACAGAAGTACGCTGAGATCCTCAAGGTGCGCCTATCCATGGCGATGTACCGTGGCGAAGCCCAGATGAAACTTCTCTTAGACACCATCGTGGTGTCCCGGAACTTCGTCGAAAACGCGAGGCCGGACTTCCTCAAGAGCCCTGTCACGCAACTCAACCTCGAGGTCGACCGTCTCTACCCCGAAGTCGCAGGCTTTGAGTATCTGGGCGCCCAACACAGCAAGCCATATGCGGCATTCGGCGGACAGGCCAAGTACGAGACGACCAGGCTAAATGACCTCATCAAGGCCGGGATGACAGTCGAAGCCAACATCGATTTGGTACATGTGGTAAAAGTCGATCTGACCATCGAAGGGATGAAGCGACTGATCCCGCCGAAAATGAAGACATGGCCGTTGGTCGAGGGGCCGTACCTGCGGACCATCCGAGAGACTTGTGCCGACTACATGAAGATGGAGACCGGCGATCCACCGCGCAAGCCATGAGACAGGCCACAAGGCAATCGTCGGCTCTTGCCGTCGATTCAGGACAGCTCTCGGGACGAGTATCCCCTATGCTCGGATACCACTTCGTATCGGGCTCCTCGTTCTGGGGCTTCCCGCTTTTGAGCTCCTCGTTCTAGAGTTACTCTGTCTCGGGCTCTACCGGAAGCTGAGACTCCTTCGCAGCCTCGCTTGCCTCATCTGTCTGGAGGTCTTCTCCGGGGTCGACGGACTGGTCGGCGGACTGGGCATCTGGCTCTGAAGCCTGCAAAGATGCATCTACGCTTTTCTTGCTGACTCCACCCCACGGCAAGCTGAGCGGATAACCCCGCCTTATTGCGCTTCTCCACACCAACACCGCTATGGCCAGGTTAACTAGGAGCAAAACTGTAGAGGCAATCCGGACCTTGGAAGAGGTCGGATCGAGACCGGCACCTACAAACCACAGAGACAGGGAGACCAGCAGCGGGTATCCGGTTAGGAGGGTTGACCCGACATATGCCATGATATCGTTCTTCAGGAGACTATCG
>CAZRRG010000069.1:0-12054 GCA_964602455.1 uncultured Eubacteriales bacterium
CAGGACCCTACCTGTCGACGAAGTGCGAAACCTGGCGTACAGCACCTTCAGCATCCTTAGCGTAGACTCGCAAAACCGCGCCCATCTCGTGGAGTACGACAACCCGCCCGTTTTCTACGGCAGAGGCAACTCTTTGCTCACTCTAACGCGAGAGAAGAGAGAGTACAGCGGCAGGACTGTCTACGAGAGCAACTTCAACCTGCAAGACGGCGACTGGCTGGTCATGGTCAGCGACGGCGTACTGCACGCCGGCATAGGCGGAGTATGGAACCTGGGCTGGGGCTGGGACCGCGTCGCCGACTACCTGAAGAGGGTCGCTCCTCACGAGGAAGACGCGTACTCTCTGGCTATGGGTTTGGAGGAGACCACTCGGAAGCTGTACGCCGGAAGCCCGGGCGACGACGTGTCCATCGTAGCTATCAAGGTTCGCAATCCGAGGCTGCTTACGGTGCTTGCCGGTCCTCCGACCAAGCGGAGGGACGATAAGGCGATCGTGAAGGAGTTCATGTCCTATCCCGGCAAGAAGGCGGTCTGCGGTGGAACGACCAGCATCATGCTGGCACGGGAACTCGGCAAGGAAGTGAAGGTTAACCTGGGCTCGCTTCAGAGCGGAGCGCCGCCCACAGGTATCATTGACGGCATAGACCTGGTGACTGAGGGCATCCTGACGCTCTCCAAGTCCGCTGAGATCCTGGGAGACGGGCATCGCCCCACAATGCACCAGTTCCGGTACTCCTCCGATGGCCCTGGCCGACTGGTGGACATGCTCCTGGAGGCCGATCACATAAGGTTCATGGTCGGCCGCGCCATCAACCCGGCTCACCAGAGTCCGAGCCTTCCAATGAGCTTGTCGCTCAAGAGCAAGGTTGTGGAGGACCTTGCGAAGGCCCTCCGGTCCTTCGGCAAGCGGGTCGACTTGCGGCTGTTCTAGGCAGGTTTGGATGCCGCCGATGCCGAAGTGCATGTGTTAGAAGGATCCTGCGCTGCATGGCGCCGAAGCAAGCCCCACAGCAAGGACCCGGCAACGAGGGCCCGCACAGGGCTACGGGAGGGCTACACAGTGAAGTACAACTTTGACGAAGTCATAGAGCGCCGCAAGACCGACAGCGCCAAGTGGGACAACGTGGTGAACCTGTTTGGCTCAGAAGATGTGCTGCCCATGTGGGTGGCCGACATGGACTTCCGCATCCCAGAGCCAATAGTCGAGGCAGTCGTGAAGCGGGCTCAGCATCCCATCTACGGCTACACGCTGACCGGGAGCGCGCTGAAGTCGGTGATCGACAGGCTGTACCGCAAGTATGGCTGGAAGGTTGAGCCCGACTGGATAGTCATTACCCCCGGCGTCGTTCCTGCTGTCAATGCTGCTGTCAGGGCTTACTCCGGCGAGGGCGGCAGCGTCATCATCCAGAGCCCGGCCTATCCGCCGTTTTGGACGTCGGCGACCAACAACAAGTGCGTGTCGGTGGCAAACCCGCTTATCCAGCGAGGCGACAAGTACGAAGTGGACTTCGAGGACCTGGAGGCGAAGTTCGCAGCCTCGGGAGCCAAATCTATGATCCTGTGCAACCCCCACAACCCCGTCGGGCGCGTGTTCCGCGAGGACGAGCTCCGGAAGATGGGGGAGATAGCGCTGAGGCACGGAGCGGTCATGATCTCCGACGAGATCCACTGCGAGCTCGTGCTCAAGGGCTATAAGCACATTCCGTTTGCGTCGCTGTCACCTGAGTTTGCGAAGAACTCCATCACCTGCTACGCCGCCTCTAAGACCTTCAACATAGCCGGAATGCACTGCTCTGTGGCGATCATCCCCGACGAGGAACTCCGGAAGCGCTTCAACGAAGCAAAAGGTGGCATGATGGGCACGCCAGACTTCCTCGCGATCATCGCCATGGCAACGGCGTTCGATCATGGTGATGAGTGGTTGGAGCAGGCCATCGATTACATCCAGGCCAACGTCGACTACACGAGGGAGTACTTCGCCAAGCGCATCCCTCGCATCAAGCCCGTCGACCCCGAGGGCACGTACCTCCTGTGGCTGGACTGCCGCGACCTCGGCCTGGACGCCAAGGCGCTCCGCAAGTTCTTCAATGAAGAAGCTAAGGTCGGCCTGAACGATGGCGTCACCTTCGGCCCCGGCGGAGAGGGCTTCCAGAGGATGAACCTGGCGTGTCCAAGAGCATTACTTGAGGAAGGCCTGCGCCGTATCGAGAAGGCAGTCAACGCTCTGTAAGGCAACCAACGTTCTGTGATGAGGTAAGACTGAGTCGCGCACCGGTTTCCCTGTTGTGCACCGTAGCGGGCTCGGGAGGCATGAAGGACGGAGCGCAAGGCTCATTGCATGGCAGGGACCCCGCACAGCAGGGATCACGCGTAGCAGGGAGCATGCATAGCAGGAAGCCTTCATAGGAAAGCGCGGAGGAGGGGGGTTGCGTCCCCCTCCTCCTTTCACGATGGAACCGAACTGCTCCGCGCGCGCATGCCCAAGTCTCCTCGGAACGCACCGCAAGGACTCCGGGTTTCAGCGGACTGGCTGGCCCTACTTCGGCCGCCGCTATTGTGGTACATTATGCAAAAGCGGAGATCTGCCAGATCTTGAAAACGCGATTGGAGGGACTGACATGAGCGAGTATCCCATCTACCTGTACAACACGCTTACGCGTCGCAAGGAGGAGTTCACTCCCTGTGAGCCGGGCCGGGTGGGGATGTACACGTGTGGTCCCACCGTCTATCAATACGCCAGCATAGGAAACTTCCGCACCTATGTGTTCTCGGACATCCTCCGGAGGACTCTCGAGTACAATGGGCTTGCGGTCAAGCAGGTCATGAACGTCACAGACGTCGGCCACCTTGTCTCCGACGCGGATGAGGGCGAGGACAAGATGCTCCTCACCGCGCAGCGCCAGCAGAAGAGCCCATGGGAGATCGCTGCCTATTTCACCGAGGTCTTTGTGCGGGACATGGCAAGGCTGAACATTGAGCCTCCTACGCTGTTCACGCCTGCCACGGAGCACATCCCGGAGATGATCGAGATGGTGCGTGAGCTCATGAACAAGGGCTACGCCTACGAGATCTCGGATGGCATCTACTTCGACATTTCCAAGTTCGACGAGTACGGGAAGCTCTCGGGCCTGAACCTGGAAGACCAGAAGGCGGGCGCAAGAGTCGAGGCTAACCCCGAGAAGCGGCACCCGGCTGACTTCGCGCTGTGGAAAAAGGCTCCCAAGGAGCACATCATGCAGTGGGAGAGCCCGTGGGGGATGGGGTACCCCGGCTGGCATATCGAGTGCTCGGCTATGGGCAGGAAGTACCTTGGCGAGCAGTTCGACATCCATACCGGCGGGATCGACCATATACCGGTCCACCACGAGAATGAGATAGCGCAGTCCCAAGCCTGCACAGGCAAGTTGCCGGCAAGGTTCTGGATGCACGGCGAGTTCCTGCAGGTCGACGGCGGGAAGATGTCCAAGAGCCTGGGCAACATCTATACCCTGGATGACCTCGCTGCCAAGGGCATCGAGCCCCTGGCTTTCCGCTACTTCTGCTTCTCAGCCCATTACCGGAGCAAGCTGAACTTCACGTGGGATGCCGTCCAGAGCGCCCAGACCGCGCTCCGTTCGCTCAGGCGCATAGTGCAGAAGAGCGCTGGAGAGGGTGCCGGGGCTGTCCCGGGTACCAGTAGCGCTAGAGAGGCTACGACTAGCGGCGACTTGGACGTCGGGGAGAAGTACCAGCATTTCCTGGCCCAGTTCAACCGGGAGATCAACGACGACCTCAATATGCCCAGGGCGGTGGCCCTGTTGTGGGACGCGACCAGAGCGGGACTTGGAGCCCGGCTGGCGGATCTCGCCACTGCGTTCGACCGCGTGCTGGCCCTTGACCTCACAACCGGGAAGGCCGGCGGCGACGGGGAGACCGTTGAGTCCAGCGAGCTTCCGGCAGAAGTGCTGGCAATCCTGGAGGAACGCCAGGAGGCGCGAGCAAACAAGGACTGGGCGAAGTCTGACGCGCTCCGCGACCGCCTCCGCGAGATGGGATATGCGGTCAAGGATACCAAGCAAGGGTATGAGGTCACCAAGATGTGAGGAGACTGTAAGGAAACTGCAGGGGAATTGTAGGGAAACTCTAGGGTGACTCTAGGGTAACTGCGAGGAAACTGTGACGAGACTGTGAGGGGCAGACTAACCCCTTCCATGCAGGCGCTAAGCAGACGGTAAAGCTGTCTGTGGGTTCTGTAGACAATGAAGAAAGGACTCCTCACGGAGCCCTTTCCTTATACTCAACACCTAACGGTCACCGCATGACCCCCTATGGTCACGACATGACCATCTGATTTCCGACGGGTCATGCCATGACCTCTTCTCGGATTTCCATTAGTCACCAGAAGGCTAACATGTCGAAAAGTGTGGTCATGCTGCGACTAATCATCTCTGATTAGGCATGGGGTGACCCGACTTTTTCCTCTAATAGTCACCGGAGGGAATATGACTAACTTAGTAATGTTCATCCCGTGACCCCCGAAAATCTGACTGGTCGCCACGTGACAGGGTTGAGGTCCGTATCAGTCGTGGCGCGACTAGTCCTGGGAACACTGGTCGCATTGGGCGTTGACCGCATTGATCGCGTTGCTCACATCGACTGCGTTGAGCGCCGCCGTGTGTCCGCGGAAGCTGCGTTCTCTCGTCGAGCATCAGCATACGCCGGCGAAAGACACGGCATCCAGGATTGTCGCGTCGCTATCCCGTTTTCCTGCTCTAATGAACAGCACCCGGGCCATGCAAGCCCCAATGGGGGCACAGTCCGTGATGTGGGACTGCGGGTTCCAGGCGCACTCGCAAATCTCACCTATGGCAGAGCCATCGATAGACACCCGCAGCCCGAGGCCCATATCCGTGCACCCGCTATCCAGCCAGCGCACCTCCGCAATGAGGTCTGTCGCCTTTCTGCCCAGGCCAGACAGTTGAAAAACCAACTGGTACCTGCGAAGCGGCACCACCGTCACGTCCTGGTACAGGATAGCCGGCTCACACGGGTCACATATGCCCAGCAGCGCTGCCCGCTCTCCAGTGAAGGCCGAGTTCTTGTCGCCCACCCTCACGTTCTCTGATTCCCAGCCCTCCGGGGATGTGCCCGGAGAGTCCTCCTCGAAGTCGCCGTTGACAAGAAGGTTGCCAGTTGGTGGGAAGAGCATGGTCACACCCCGCTTCAGTCAATCTTGTAGAAGGCCAGGTCATCCACCAGGACCACGCACTTGTCGGCAGAGGCGACGGAGATCCTGGCGCGTCTTGCTCCAAGCGGCGCCTCATCCGTCACGCCCGAATGGAGGTCCCATTCGCCATCGCAGGCCCGTCCGACGTCAGGGATCAGCAGTGACAGCCCCAGTCCCAGGTCCTCGCAGTCGTCGTCGAGCCAGCGTACCTCGAGTGACAGCCGTCCGTGTCCCTCGCCTAGCCCTGATACGACGCAGTCTAGCTGGTAGCACTTGCCAGGAGATACCCGCACATCCTGGTACACCACCGACAGATGTTCATCATCGAGGACATTGAGGGCGAGAGAGGCCAGACCCGAGTGGGGGAAAGCGGACTGGGCCGATACGTTGGCCTTCTTCGCGTTCGGAAGCGTCTGCGGGACCTCCCAGAACTCCAGCCCAAGCTCAAAACCGGGGTTTTGCAGCAGGTTTCCTTTTGGTGTGGTAAGCATTGGGGGGCGCACCTCCTTAGCCCCGCTCGACGAAGATCACATCGTCGACCAAGAGATAGTTGCAGTTTTCGCGCTGGCGCTCTTCGCAGCAGTCTTCGCGGCATGGGTCCTCTCTGCATGAATGCTCTTCACACGAGTCCTGCTCAAATAGGTCTTCTTCGCACGGATCGTCATCACACCGGTCCTCGCCGCACGGATCCGCATCGCACAGGTGCACATCGCACGGATCCGAATCACACGGATCCTCATCGCACCCGTCTCGGCAATCCTGGAGCGGCTTCCCGAGGAACCTCGTAAGGCATATCCTTGCGGTATCAACTCCGAAAGGGACGACGCCGGTGTAGACAACCGCTGTCTTCCAGGAGCAAGTGGTTCTGCCCTGGATAACCAGCGGATCACAACCAATGGCGGGCTCGAGCTCGGCACAGGGGCCTACCCATAGGACCTGGACCTCAAGGTCGCCCGGGTCGCCCTCCGGTTGGGCGGCCGCTACCGACAGCTGTAGCCTATAAGAGCGGCCGGGGCAGACTCTGACGTCCTGGAACATGGTCGCCGGCGACTTGCTGTTGGGTTTGCCCATAGCGGCGGCAACAAGGCCTTCGTGACACCGGGGCGAGGAAAGACCCACGTTGCGAGCGCCAAGCCATGACGTGAGCCCTTGTTCGAATCCTCCGTTCTGGATGAGGTTGCACTTCCTGTGGCCGGAAAGCAAGATTTCCACCCCCTGTAGACGCTCCATGATATTCGGCTTGACATAGACAGGTGACGGAACGTCCACGCGGGATGCGAGTGGATGCTGGCGGGATACAGCGCCGCAGAAGGAGGCAGTGTCACGAGGGCATGTCAGCACATAAGATGTTGACGCTGCGAAACCACCTTGGGGGAGGTGCCCTAGTAATGGCCGGTACTCTTGGTTGCGGATTCGATTGGACCTGGCTCATTATCCTACTTCTCATTGTCTGCCTCTTCTTCTGCCTCTGCGGCTGCGCATAACTAGCGTATTGGCACGGCAGGAACCGGGGACGGGTTACCGTCCCCGGTGGCATTTTCTAGGAGCAGACACAGGGTGACGTCTTTCCGGGGCAGGTACACGGAGACATCTTCCTGGGGCAGATACAGGGCTCCACTGTGACTTCGCGGTGGCACAGGCCATGGCCGCACGTTGAGACCTTAGGCGCCTTAGGTTTATACTGCCTTATTGGAGGCGTTGGACAATGAGGATCGGCATCGCAGGATTACCAAAATCAGGTAAGACGACTCTGATGAAACTTCTTACACAGGCCAGGGGCGACGCGCCCGTCAAGTCCAACGTGCAGGCTGTTGGAGTCATGGAGGTTCCGGACTCCAGGATCGATTGGCTGTCATCCGTCTACAGGCCCAAGCGGACCATCTATGCCAGGACCGAGGTCGTGGACATCCAACCCCACAAAGGGCAGGAATTCCTGAATGCCGTCCGGAACCTGGATGCCCTAATCGTTGTCGCGGCTCCGTTCATGGAGGATACCCCTCATGCAGTCGCTTCGATCGTAGATGACCTGGAGACCGAGTTCTTTGTGGCTGACCTCTCTTCGGTTGAGGGACGCCTGGAGAAGCTTCGGAGCAACAAGGGGAAGCCGGTCTCCGCGGCTGAGATACCGTTCCTGGAGAAGTGCCACGCGGCGCTGGACCAGAACGTGCCGCTTAGGAAAGTTGAGTTTGAACCGCACGAGAAGGAATTTCTCTCTAACTTCGCCTTCTTCACGAAACTTCCCATGATCATTGCCGTTAACGTGAGCGAGAGTTCTCTGGCCAGCGGGGAGTACGTTGGGAAGGATGAACTCCTCGCGAAGTCGGAGCAGGCAGGATACCCCCTTGTGGTCTTCTCAGGAGAGGTGGAGCCTGAGATCTCGGCCTTGCCGGAAGCCGAGAGGCTGGAGTTCCTTCGCGAGTATGGACTCTCCGAGACCGGCGTCTCACGGATCGCCAAAGCGGCGTACTCTTGCCTTGGCCTCATTTCGTTCTTCACGGTTGGAGAGGATGAGGTCCGTGCGTGGACCATCACGCAAGGGATGAACGCAAGGCAGGCGGCGGGGAAGATCCATACCGATCTCGAGAAGGGCTTCATCAGGGCGGAAGTTGTGGCCTACGAGGATTTCCGCGCCAACGGGTCGATGAAGGCGTGCAAGGACAAGGGCTTGGTCAGGCTCGAGGGTAAGGACTACGTCGTCAAGGACGGCGATATCATCAACGTGAGGTTTAATGTGTAAAGCCAAATCGGAGCGTTAGCGGAGATTTGGCTGCGTCGCAAGCATAGTGCACGCGTACAGCGAGCGGAGCGAGCTGCGTGCACTATGCGGGAGACCTCCTGCTTCCGATTGTTCAGCGTGGCGACTTCGCCGCGTCGCCAGCAACTGCGAAGCAGTTGCGAGATGACAAGTGCTTTCGATTGTCCAGCGCGGAGACGTTGCCGCGTCGCCAGGATCCCTTACCCGCAGACTGTGTTCTTGCCTTGGCTCTTCGCTCTGGCGTTGGCCTCTTCAGCTGCCGCAACCAGCCCTTCGAGACCGGTGGCGTCATCGGGGTACGTGGCTACACCGATGGAGACGGTTATGGGATAGGTCCACCAACCCGATTCATCTCGCACGCTGGCGCAGATGTCCTTAGCCTTTCGCAGGGCGTCGTCCTTTGTGTACCCTGGGAGCACCACCGTGAACTCATCGCCCGATAGCCACCTGGCGACGAGCTCGCCCGGCAAGGTTGCCCCCGAGATGATCGCCCCAAGCTTGCGGATCATCTCGTTGCCGGCCTCGTAGCCCAGATTGTCGTTATACTTTCGCAGGTCATCTCCGTCGACAAACAACAGGCTTAGTACCTGGTCTTTCGAGTTGGCGAGGTGTTCCCCGATGACATAGCGGGCAGCCCTGTGGTTGGGGAGCCCTGACACGTCGTCTGTGTAAGCCATCCGGCGGCTCGCCTTCAGGTGGTCCACCGTCTCTCTAACCTGCTCCACCAATCTGCTGGCCAGGCGCTTCATCGGGTTCGGTTGAGATGTCTCTTTGAGCTGAAGCCCTTCCTCCAGCGCGGGCCATACCTCAAAGACGGCATCCTTCGACTCCGCGACGCCCGCAGGCAGCGGGACGAGACTGTACCTGAACTGGGGCATGCCGCCCTGGGAGCACATGGCGATGACAAACTGGCACGCGTCATCCCGCTCGCCCTTCAGGATGGCGCAGAACTCGTCGCCGCCTATCCTGTACAGCCTGACGGTATCCTGCGGCATTTGGGAGGCCGCCTGCCGCATGCCTCTGGCGAGGTTCACGATGGCCGTGTCTCCCGCGCTGCGGCCCTCGCGCTCATTAATCTGTGCCAGGTTGTTGATGTCGAACGCGATTGCTACACCGGGCCCGATGACTCCATTGGTGAGGTCCGCAATCAAGGCCAAGAGGTTAGGGAGGCCGGTGAGCGGATCTTCCTCAACCGACAACCATGGCTCGGGCAAGCATGAGTCTTGGATGCTCATCCTATCAGATTCTTTCCTCTAAGGATCGACTTCGGTATCTCAAGTCTGGCCGTCTTCAGAGGGTCGACCACCTGTGATACCTGCAGGTTTCCCTTTACCGATAAGAGCGCCAGGGCGTCCGCGTGGCTTATCCCCAGTGCAGGCGCCATCAGATCAAGGCCTTTGGCGAGGGCCACCTTGGCTGCCTCGTCCAGAGTCTCCGCTGACCAAACAGTATAGTACGCTGCGTCGGTTTCGACCACTGGGCACGGAAGGGTCAACCGCTTGTGTACCCGGGTCGTCACTCGAACGGTCCCAGCAACCTCGACACCGCAGAAGAGGACTTCTCCGTCCCCCATGAGGGCGTGGAGGTCACCCATAGCTAGGAGCCCGCCTTCGACCTCGACCGGAAGGTAGACCGTAGCGCCTTCCGCGATGATCTTTGTGTCCATGTTGCCGCCGTGGGGCCCCGGGGTACCTGTGGGGATGGAACCGTGGCGAGGCGCAGTCCCGATGACCCCGATCATGGGCTTGGCCTCCACGATGACGTCGTTGGGCAGGTGGACCAATCCGTTCTTGATTGGCGTGATGATGGTCGCCGGCTCCTTGACGTAATCGGGGGCGAAGCCCTGGCCGGGCACAGCCACCATAATCCCCGGGTGCTTCACCTCAATATCCAGGATGTCCACGCAGAGCGTGTCCCCAACCTCGGCTCCCTTCACGTAGACGGGGCCTGTGGCAGGATTTATGAGGTCCCAACTGATGTTATCAAGCCTATCTTGCGGGGTCCGGATCTGGCCGCCGAAACAGTCCATTGTCTCGAACTCGATCACGTCTCCCGGCGAGGCCTCGGCCACCGGCTTCATATCGGCTGAAAAGGCGTAGACGACGCTATCGGTCCTTGCTCCCAAGATCACCTTGCCCGCGGCGTCCCTTTCCGGCATTCCGGACTCCTCCTTGTACGATGTTTGCCGCATACTTCGCCTTGCGTGCCTGAACCCCCTCTTGCACGGGGAACGATGCCCTCGAGGCGGAGGATTCGACTCTGCCGGCACAGAACTTACGTCTTTATTGAGATTATCGGCGAGTTGGTGACATGCTTGCATATTGCTTCGCTCTGCAGTTCCAGCACTTGCGGAAACGCCTACCTAGTATGGGATGATTCTTCGAGACCGGTGCTGGTGGACTGCGGGATTTCGTTAAAGCGGCTGAATGCGTGCCTCTCGACTCTGGGAATGCAGCCCAGCGATCTCGCGGGCCTATTCATCACCCACGAGCACAGCGACCATATCAAGTCGATGTGCTTGCGCACTCCGGTCTCCCAGAAGTACGGGATCCCCGTTTACGCCTCGGCCGGCTTCTGGGATTGGTATGAAGATAATATGGCCTGCTCCTGCTACCTGGAGCGAGACCTGCGTCGAGTGATGGATCCGTTTGAAACTGTAAGGTTGCCCGGCGGTCCCAGCGTTACGGCCTTCCCCAAGCCCCACGACGCGGCGGAACCGTTCGGTTTCGTGGTGGAGTATAGCGGCGAGCGCGCCGGCTTCGCGATGGACTTGGGGCACGTGCCGGACCGGATCGAAGGGGTGCTGAAGGGACTCACCCACCTGGTCTTTGAGTCCAATCACGATGTGGACATGGAGAAGCAGTCGGGACGGCCCTATTATCTGATCCGGCGGGTACTGGGCGACCTGGGGCACCTCTCGAACGACCAGGCGGCGACATCTTTGGCGCGATTGGTGACGAAGGATACCCGGCAGGTGATCCTGGCGCACCTGTCCCTGGACTGCAACACTCCGGAACTGGCCCTGGACTCAGTCAGGGCGGCGCTCAGCAGAGCAGGTAGGACTCCAGCCCTACACGCGGCCCCTGCCGGCGAGATGGCGGTGTATGGGGAGTAGGGCCTTTTTCGTACAAGTCACATATCATCATCCGGTAGGAAATCTACTATCATGGGGTGGAGAAACCCGATTGACAACCAACTGGCAGTTTTTCTAGAATCGCATTTGGTTGTGTTCTTTTCGGGTTTCGAGATTTCCACGTATCACCAAAGGGGGTTCCATACCGCCACAATTTGAGAGGGGGCTGGGAGTACAGATGCAGGGACTGGGCCGTCATGTTCTGGCTGAGGTCTTCGGCTGCGAGTTCCACGTTCTCAATGACCTCGATAAGATCCGCGAGATCTTGGTCAGTGCGGCTCTAACCGCAGGAGCGGAAGTAAGGGAAACGGCATTTCACCGGTTTTCACCTCAGGGAGTGAGCGGAGTAGTAGTCATCTCTGAATCGCACATCGCGATTCACACTTGGCCCGAGCTGGGTTACGCGGCGCTGGATGTGTTCACATGCGGTGAGCGCGTGGATCCGTGGGTTGCCCTGGACGCCATCGTCAAGGACTTCGGCTCGACCAACGTGACCGCTCAAGAGATGAAGCGAGGAGTTTTCCTGAAGTCTTCCGAGTGCGCGGGATAGGCAAATACCGAATGGGGAAAGGTGATCTTTATTTTACCTGGCAGTAAGAAGAAAGACACCGGTTCTATCTAGATAAACCCTGGTGAGTGAATGCGCCAGGGTTTATTGTATTCGGTGGGTAATATGACTCTGGAAGACCGCGCAACGAAAGGGAGGTTCCAGATGGACCAACGGCTCCAGCTTCTCCGGGAGATATCTGAGATTCCGGGCGTTAGCGGCTTCGAAGGTGAAGTCCGCAAGTACATAGCAGCAAAGATGCAGGGAATCTCGCAGGTGAGCACAGACAACCTGGGCAGCGTCATCTGCAAGAAAGCCGGTTCCTCTGAAAGCCCCAAGATTATGATGGCCGGGCACATGGACGAGATCGGCATGATGGTCACCCTCATCACCAAGGAAGGTTTCCTGAAGTT
>CAZRRG010000070.1:0-11734 GCA_964602455.1 uncultured Eubacteriales bacterium
AGAGCAGAGCGTTAGCGGAGCTCTTGCCGCGTCGCCAGCAACTGCGTAAGCAGTTGCGAGATGACATCCTACTTCCGATTGTTCAGCGTACAAGCCTAACTCCAAGTCGCCAAACAACACTGCAGCCAGGGGGAAGGGTCGGCCCCTTCCCCCTGGCGATGACGAACTACGGGGTGACTGACTCGATGTACTTCTGTCCGCCGTCCTTGACCTGCAGGACTACCACGGACTTTACAGGGTTGCCGTCCGCGTCAAACGAGATAGTGCCGGTTACGCCTTTGAAGTCCTTGATGGCGCCAAGAGCGTCCTTGATCTTCGCGGAATCGGTGCTCTTAGCGGCATCGATTGCGTCAAGCAGCAGGTTTGTCGCGTCGTAGGCAAGCGCTCCAAGCGCGTCGGGGACAGAGTTGTACTTGGCTTTGTAGTCGGCGATCCACTTCTGAACCGCTTCGTCAGTGGAGTCTGACGAGTAGTGGTTGGTGAAGTAGCCGCCATCCAGCGCATCGTAATCGAGCTCTGCGGAATCCCATCCATCGGGTCCCATGAAAACGGCGGTAATACCCCTATCCCTAGCCTGCCTGCCGATGATGGATGCCTTCTCGTAGTAGTCCGGGAGGTACACCACATCCGGATTCTTGGCGGCAATAGCGGTAAGCTGCGCGGAGAAGTCGGAGTCGCCTTTTGCGTAGGCTTCCCAGGCGACTACCTCGCCTCCACCGGCCTCGAAGGTGGTACGGAATATCTCGGCCAATCCCTTGCTGAAGTCGTTGCCCTGATCGAAGAGGATCGCGACGGTGTCAGCCTTGAGGCTATCAAGAGCGAACTTGGCCGCGACTCTCGCCTGCAGAGGGTCGATGAAGCAAGCACGGAACACGTACTCTTTCCGGACTCCATTATCCACGGTGATCTTGGCGGCTGTTCCGGTGGGAGTTATCATGACAACCTTCTTGCTGTTGATGACCTCCGATGCGGCCACAGTCGGAGGGGTGGTGACGGGGCCAACGATAGCCTGCACTTTGTCCTGGGAAATCAGCTTTGTGGCTACGTTGATTCCTTCGGTGGCGTCGTTGCGGTCGTCGGCTATCACCGTCTCGATCTTGAAGCCGCCCGCAGTGCTGTTTCGTTGCTCGAGGGCCAGTTGAAAGGCATTCTTCACGGATTCTCCATAGGTCTTGGCGTCACCGGTGAGTGGAGCAATGAGGCCGATCTTGAGGGTGGTAGAAGATTGCGGAGTCTGCTGCGCGTTACAGCCCCCCAGGAGAAGCGCCACTGCCAGCACGGAGAGCAGAATGCCGGCAGCCATTGACCTGGACCTATGTTTCATGTCGATCTTCCTCCCGTTTGTGAAATCTCGTCGTGGGTGCATTCTCGAATCCCAGGAAGTAAGCGATACATACCCTCCCTTCCCAAGGACTTCGGGTGACGCGAAGCCTTTTGTGGCAAATAAGATAACCCCAGCGCTTCCCTCATCACCTTGCGCTGTGTGATGAGGAACTTGCCGCTGGGGTCTTTTATACCCACGGTGTGCCCCGGAGGACCGGGGTCAGTGCCGCTCGGTCCAGCCCACCCCGCGATTGCGAGGTGCGGAACCCTTAGGCACACTTCCTCTAAGAAACCGGTATTCGGAATCTGCTAGATTCGTGATCCATTCGGGCAAATACGTGCATGTGCCGCTTGTCCGGTAGACCAACGAGTATTGTGCAATATGTTATTCACGAAGCCTCTACGTGTCAACGGGGAATTTCCGGGGAAACTGCGATTCGAAGGCTCTAAGAAGTACGTATCTCCTGCTTACGGCGCTGCCTATCGGCTTCATATAGCACTATGGACGCCGCGCACGCCAGGTTCAGCGAACTTGCCGAACCTGATATGGGTATTCGAAGGATGAGGTCGCACGCCTCACGCAAGTTACAGCTCATACCCCTGGTCTCGTTGCCGAAGACCAGAACGGCTGGCCCGGTAAGGTCCGCGTCCGCCAGGTCGGCGTCAGCCTTCGCGCTGGTTCCAAACACTTTGAAGCCAGGATAGGCTGCCTTCAGCGACTCGAACCATTGGAGAGTCTGGCTCATCGAACCGAGGCGCACAACCGGCAGCGAAAACACGGTTCCAAGGCTTGCCCTTATCGTCTGCGGGTCGTAGATGTCGGCGCTGTGGCCTAGGACTGCAACGCCGTCGACTCCCAGAGCGTCGCAGGACCGGATAATGGAGCCCAGGTTCCCTGGGCTGGACGGCTGGTCGAGCACGACAAGCAGCGGCACCCGCCCCAAGCGGATCCGGCTCAGATCGTCGCCGGGGGTAGCGACAACGGCAATGAGTTCCGACGTTTCTTCCTTGTCGCTCAAAGCCTCCATCAGGTGCGGAGCCAGTTCGTAATGGGTCTTGGCCCCGGAAGACGCGATGACACCCTTAGCCCAGCCGGAGAGTTGAGCGTCTTGCGCGTATACCAGACCTTCGATGGCCCATCCGTTGGCGATAGCCAGGTTGATGGGCTTAACGCCCTCCACCAGGCACCGCTTCGCTTGATGGCGCTTCCGCCGGTTGGTCGCCAGCGACACGAGTTGCTGGAAGACGTCGTTCTCAGAGTGAACCCTCACTCTCAATGTGTCCTCATCCTCACTGTGTCGTCACTCTTACTGCATCGTCACCCTCATAGTGTCATCACTCTCACTGAGGTGTCACTCTCAGTGGGTCCCCATTATCCCGGGATCCTCACCTGCATCACAATGTAGTCTGACTCATCCAGAGTGAACCCCTCGCCCGTGAGCGTTTCCTGGATGTGGGACGCATTCGGAGGAAACATGCACTGGACCTTCGCGACACCCCGTTCGCGCGCAAGGTCCTCGGCAAAGGCCAGACACGTCCTCTCATCGCCGCCGAACGCAGCCACATACAGCGCCTGGTTGGGCATGAACCTTGCCCCGGCAGCGACAAAGCTGCCGGACGATGGATCCTCAAACACCTTGCCTTCCCTTGTCCACGCAGCGCAGAGGGCAGGCGTCAGTTCGTAGAAGGTGCGGTTCATGACGACAAACCCGCCCCACAGGTCCTTCAGCGGCATGAGCAGCTCGGTGGCGCGGTCAGGGTCTGTGACCGGTTGAAACTTGCCGGGTCCGGGCGCCCCACTCGGGACACTCTTCCCCGCTCCCCGGTACGTGGCGGCGAGTGTGAAGCCAAAGCGCTCAGCCAGACCTTTACTCACAACGTTACGCACACCTGTGTACATCCTCATGACCTTGATACCTCTGGCGTTCGCCAGGTCAAAGAACCGGGAGTAGAAAGCCTTCCCTATCCCCATCCCCTGGTAGCGGGGCATCACGCGAAGGGCCTCGAGCCACGCGGAGCCATCAGGCACAACGGTGAACTTCCCGCATCCGGCGATCTCTCCATCCACCTCGGCTACGCTGAACTCGCCTTCCCGATCGCTCACGAACTCGTCAAAGACAAACGGAAGGTATCTGAGGTTCTTCGTGGCCTGGCTCTCAACCAGCTCAACTGCTGCCCTATCCTGATCTGTTGCTCGGCGAAGGTTAATGGTCATTGTCGCCCACCCCGGCTGCCTTTAGTGTTGTCGCGTGCTGGCGAACCTAACTAGCATTGTGGGCGTTCTCGGCGCGATTGCCAATGGGTTTGGGTTGTGTTTGGACTGGGTTGGGTTGTGTTTGGGTTGGGTTTGGATAAGGAGTGGCGGGTAAGACCCGCCACGAAAAACGTTAGTGGCGGGCCAGACCCGCATCCACGGCTTTAAATGGCGGGCGGGATCGGTAACTCCAGAGGGCAGTTGCGGGCGAAACCCGCAATGGCCTTAATGAGTGGCGGCTTTCACCCGCCACAACATTTAAGAGGCTTTCTAGGAAGTTCGAATCTGTCCCTCGCCATCGATCAGGTACTTGTAAGTAGTGAGCTCCCGGAGCCCCATGGGTCCTCTCGCGTGAAGTTTCTGCGTGGAGATCCCTATCTCGGCGCCGAACCCGAACTGGCCGCCGTCAGTGAAGCGGGTGCTGGAGTTCACGTACACGCAGGCAGCATCCACAGCCTGCTGGAACTTCGCTGCCACCTCTGCGTTCCGTGTGATGATGGCCTCCGAGTGCTTCGTACCATATCGCCCGATGTGCCGGACTGCCTGCTCAAAACCATCAACCACCTTGATGGCCAGGATCAGGTCAAGGTACTCGGTTTCCCAATCAGGCTCCGTAGCAGGAATGATGCCGGGGACGATGGCCCGGGTCCGCTCACAGCCCCTGAGTTCGACGCCGCGGCCCCGGAGCGACTCAGCCAAGGAGGGAAGTATACGGTCCGCGACGCTTGAGTCGACGAGGATGGTCTCGACCGCGTTGCACACCGCCGGATAGCTGCACTTGGCGTTGACGATAACGGCAGCCGCCATGTCCAGGTCTGCGTCTTCGTGCACGTAGATGTGGCAGTTGCCGGTCCCGGTCTCGATCACAGGGACGGATGCGTTCTGCACCACGGCCTGTATCAGGCTCTCTCCGCCGCGGGGAATGAGGAGGTCGATCTTGCCTCGCATCTTGAGCATCCGGTTGACGACCGACCGGTCGGGATCAACGACGTATTGGATGCACCCGGCCGGCGCTCCCGCGTTCCGAAGGCCTTGCTGCAAGGCTGATACGATCGCCAGGTTCGTCTCGCGGCTCTCGCTGCCGCCTCTGAGAACGGCCGCGTTGCCGGACTTGAAGCATAGAGCAGCAGCGTCCGAGGTAACCTCGGGTCTGGACTCGTAGATAATGCCCACCACTCCGAAAGGAACGCTGACTTTGCGTATGAGGAGCCCATCTGGACGAATCCACGATTCCAGGACGTTCCCCACCGGATCGTCGAGGGATACCACATCCCGCAGTCCGGCTACCATCGAGGACATCTTTGACTCCGACACAGTCAGCCTCTTGACGAATGCCCCGGGAAACCCCGCAGATTGGGCGCGGGAGAGATCCGCACGGTTGGCCTCCACGATGGTGGATGCCGCCCGCGCCATCTCGTCGGCCATTGCGGTGAGCGCTTCGTTCTTAGTCGCGGTGGGAGCCGCAGCCAGCCAAGCGGCCGCTTCCTTGGCGCGTTCTACCACTTTGTCAATGCTTGAGACCATTGCGAGTCGCCTCCTCCAAATCGGAAGTGTGGTCCGCATCGTCGACCCGGCGGGCTTGGGACATGTCTTTCTTGGATGACTCCCCATGCGATACGTCACCGGTAGATGTCGCAGCATGGGATGTCGCAGCGTGGGATGTCGCAGCGTGGGATGTCGCAGCGTGGGATGTCGCAGCATGGGATGTTGAGGCATGGGATGCCTCCGGCGGGAAGAACGTACCGACCTCTTTGCCTCCCGCGATGGATAGCAGCACATCTTTGCCGCTCCCGTTTCCTATGACAGTCGGGATGCCGTTCTCCATGGCGAGGTTGGCCGCCCACAGCTTGGTGACCATCCCGCCGGTGCCTTTGGGGGAACCTGTGGAGCCGGCCATCGCGGTGATGGATGAGTCGATCCTATCCACCGTCCTCAGCAAGGTGGCGTTGGGCACGAGGCGAGGATCGGCGTCAAACAGACCGTCAGTATCGGTAAGCAGGACGAGGGCCCCGGCATTGACCAGCACCGCTACGCGGGCCGAAAGGGTGTCGTTGTCGCCCAACTTGATCTCATCAAATGCCACAGCATCGTTCTCGTTCACGATAGGGATGATCCCGCGACCACATAGCTCCGTGAGGGTGTTCTTGCAGATAGCGGCCCTCTTCGGGTTGGCGAAGTCGTCCCGCGTAAGCAACACCTGCGCTACCGCCATGCCGTACTCATCGAACAGGGATTCATACGCCTTCATCAGCAGCGCTTGGCCGACGGACGAAAGGACTTGCCGACCGGTGACGCTGTCATCGAAACCAGAGCCGATCTTGCCTCGTCCGGCGGCCACAGCTCCCGAAGAAACCAGGATGACTTGACGACCGGCTCTCTGCAGGCTCGCCACCTGGCGGACCAGATCGGCAAGCACCGGAATGTTGAGGTCGCCCGAAGGACCCGTCACAGTGGATGATCCAACCTTTACAACGAGCCGCGCGGCCTTGGTGAGAACGTGGCGCCCGGGCGTCTGGGCCATCTCCCTCGAGCGTGCCGCGGCGTGGGTCATCGCTTCCTCGATGAGGCGATCGAAATGCCTGCCCTCGAACACCTTTAGCGCGGCTGCGGTAGTCCCGTTGGGGGACGTGACCTGCCTAACAAGTTCGCTCAGTGTGAGCGGGCTTTCTTTCAGCAGGTGGCCTGCTCCGCACAGGGTCTGCCGGGCCAACTGCTCGGCGAGGCCGGGCTCGAGACCCATCCGGGTTCCTGCCGATGCCATATCCTCGGCAAGTTTGAAGAAGTAGGCGGGCCCGCTTCCGGAGAGAGCCGTGACGGCATCCAACTGCTCTTCGTCGACCCAGAAGACCTTGCCTGTGGAGGCAAGGAGCCCCTCGCCAACGGCCTTCTCTCGCTCGGTAACCGAGGCCCCCGCGCAAATCGCCGTGACGCCCTCGCCAACCTGGGCAGGCGTGTTGGGCATTGACCGGAGGACGGCGAACCCCGGTCCCAGCGCTTTCTCCAGGAACGACAGGGGTACGCCAGCTGCTACGGAGATCAGCAGGCGGCGGCGCTGAAGGCCATCTCCGCAAGCAGCCACCAGTGCCTCAAGCACGGCGGGAACATCACCGGGCTTCACCGCGAGCACCAGCGTGTCGCACTCCCTGACGAGCTCCTCAAGGCTCGTCGCTGCTCGGACCCCATAGTCTCTCTGGAGCCTCTCCAGCCGCTCCTTGTTGGCTTTGTTCACCACCATGATGCGCCGGCCATCCAGGGAACCGGACGCGATGGCCCCCCGGATTATCGCAGTCGCCATGTTGCCGGCTCCAATGAAGCCTACCTTTTCGTTCATGCTGCCATCTCCTTTCCCGGAAAACCAAAACCCCTTCGCCTCGGAAAGGACGAAGGGGTTATCTTCGCGGTACCACCTTTGTTGGGCCCGAAGGCCCCGCTCTGCGAGTCCGGCACAAGTCACGAACTCCGTCTTTGGTAACGGGCAGACATGCCCGTCGCGGCTCTTCGCCGGACGCTCGCGGGTGGGTTAGAAGGTCCTGACGTCCGCCCTCTCACCGTACGGGCGGCTCTCTTTGCGACAGGGGAATCTTCTTGCTCCCGTTCATCGCGCGTTGTATGAGATTTGACCTATCATACAGATGTGAGGGCGCGGTTTCAAGTGGTTTGCGGGAGTAAGTTGTTCCCGAGAGTGATGCGAAGATCCCTCAGCGCGAAAACGCTCAGCACAGAGTACGCCGACTCCAAGCAAGGGCAGTGATGACGCGTGGACATGTTCAAGGGCACCGCGTACTACTACGCCCGCTTCCGACCAGGCTATCCTGACTCCTTCTTCGACCTTGTGCGGCGGTTGTTCAGCCTTGACGGGAAAGGCCGCCTGCTGGACCTGGGATGCGGGACCGGCCAGATCGCGATCCCGCTCAGTACCTCGTTTGAGGAAGTGGTCGCCATGGACCCTGAGCCGGAGATGCTGGCCGAGGCCAAGTTGGCCATCGATAGTGCCGGCACAAGAAACATATCCCTGGTCGAGGCCGGTTCGGCGGACCTTCCGTCCCTCAAGGACGCGCTGGGAGCTTTCCGACTGGTGACCATGGGGAGTTCGTTCCACTGGATGGACCGGGCCGCGACGCTTGAGGTATTGGAAGGGATGGTGGAGCCGGGCGGTGGCGTGGTGATCGCCAGCGGCGGCAGTCTGTGGACGAATCCGACCCCTTGGTGCCAGACCGTGAAGGCCACAATCCAGCGCTGGCTCGGCGAGGATCGGCGAGCGGGGAGTTCCGTCTACTCGATTAGCCCGGAGCGCCACGAAACCTTGATCGACCGGTCGCGGTTCGGCCCACACGAGAAGTACACGCTTTCCTACACTCACGAGTGGACCGTAGACTCGGTTGTGGGCTACCTTTACTCAACCTCGTTCTGCTCGCCTCGTCTCCTCGGGGCCAACCGGGAGGCCTTTGAGGAAGACCTGCGCCGATCGCTCCTTCAGGTGAACACCGCCGGCCGTTTCGTGGAGGAACTAAGCCTTGACGTGTTGATAGGGAGGAAACCCGGCAGGTAGGTCGCGCGTCTATAGCCGTGTGGTCTAATGGCGGGAAACGGTCCGCACTCTCCAGGAGGCATCATACGGTGGGTGAACCAACAAAGCGCAAGTCCGGGGCATGGTCGACTGTACTCGCAATTGTCCTCGTTGTACTCTTTCAGGTCGGAAAATACTATGGCCCCGAACTGCTGGCCATGTGGCCGGTTAAGGTTCACGCCGTCGAAGTCTCTGCGGAGACCGAGACCGGAGATACTCCGGAGTTCTACTACTCTCTCAGGCTGCCTGTGTTCACCACCTCCGATCCCGGTGTCCAGCGGGTGCTTGACGCCTTGGCCAAAGAGATCAGCGACAAAGCCCGTGGAGAGGTCCTGGATATGGAAGCAAGGGTTAAGGAAGATGCCGCCAGCGCTAAAGAGGATGGCTACGAACTACCCCCTTATGACTACAGGATCGATTTCGTGGTTACCTACAACCGCGACAACCTGCTCAGTCTTTCGACGTCCGAGTACTTCTACTATGGAGGGGCTCACGGAACACCGCTCGTGCTCTCATACACCGTTGATCTGCGAAGCGGCAAGACCCTATCCCTCATGGATCTGTTCACCGATGAACGCACAGCCAAGGTTATCCTGGCCCACGGAGTGTTGGAGGGGATAGAAGCCGAGCCCGACAGGTTCTTCCCTGACGCGGCCGATCACGCGGGTGTTCGAGATGACCAGCAATTCTACCTTAAGGATGGGCAAGTCGTCCTCCACTACACCGTCTATGACTTGGCTCCCTATGCCGGTGGATTGCCTGAGTTTGCGTTTTATGTCGACGAGTTGGAGAACGTTTTGCAGCCAAGGATCAGGAGATCGCTCGAGAAGTCCGCGCTCGAGGATCCTGGTCTAGAGTAGTCCAATCGGCTTGACCGCATCGCGGATGCCGGTGGTACAATGCATTCCTGTCGCTTTCCTCTTGCTTTCCTGGGAGGTGCCTGCCATGCGGAGAGAAGTCTCGTTGAAGGAAAACAATCTGATGCTGGTCGAGGTTGACGTTCACACCACCGAGAAGACACGCCGCATTCTGCAGTCCATGAAGGAATGCCCGGCATCGAGGTACTACACTGGCGAGTAATCCGGTGACGGCAGTCATCCGGTTCAACCGGTAGACGTGGTCAGAAACAAAAAACCCGCCTTCCGCGGGTTTCGGTTTCTAATGGTAGCCCCAAGGGGATTTGAACCCCTGTCGCCGCCGTGAGAGGGCGGTGTCCTAGGCCACTAGACGATGGGGCCACGATCATTGGCTGGGGGAGAAGGATTCGAACCTCCGCGGGCAGATCCAGAGTCTGCTGGCCTACCACTAGCCGATCCCCCAACTGCGACAGCATCACCGATTATAGCATCGCCAGTTTTGCTGGGCAACACCCTCCAAAAACATCTTTAAACAGGAATCCAGGGGTGCGCCCCCGAATTGCCGTATTCGTGGCATAGGCGCTCCAAACCAGAATGATTGAGAATAATAGTGCCGCAACCGCCGGCGTTCGTATACTTAGTCGGCGGGCAACAGCTCAGTGGAAAGGCGGATAGGCTGTCTCATGAAAGCAATCGTTATCGGCGCCGGCAAAGTCGGCTTCCATATCGCAGATAGGCTTGCGGAAGAGAACCATGACGTGGTCCTCATAGATGCTCGGGAAGAATCCCTGGTCCCTGCCCAGGAGAACCTCGACGTGATGACTCTCACGGGTAACGGGGCGTCTCCCAAGACGCTTGAGGAGGCCGGGGTCGCCGGCGCAGACATGGTGATTGCGGTCACAACTCACGATGAGGCTAATATCATCGCATGCCTAACAGCCAAGTACTACGGCGTCCCTACGACTGTCGCGCGGGTCAGGAATCCTGACTATACCCTGCCGAGCAAGGCCCTGGTGCATGGTATGCTGGGAATCGACCACATCATCCACCCCGAGCGCCTCGCAGCCGCCGAAATCGTGAAACTCCTAAAGACGCCCTCAGCAGGTGAGGTCGGTTTCTACGCGGACGGCAAGGTGCAGCTGCTTGGGATCCGCTGCGATACCCCTGGCGCTGTATGCCTGCACAAGCCACTTCACGAGCTGGGCCTGAAGCACTCGCTTGTCGTTGCAGTCGAGAGAAATGGAGATCTGCTGATCCCCGACGGGAACACCACGCTGGAGTTGGGCGACTACTTCTACGTGATCGGCAGAAGCGGCGAGTTCGAACGCTCCACCTTCCTCGCGGGACGGATTCCGAGCGAGATCCGCTCGATAACAATCGTCGGCGGCGGGGAAACGGGACTTCGCATCTGCGAAGCCCTCTCCGGCTATCAGAACAACGGCCTCTCGGTGAAACTAATCGAGCAAAACGCGAGCCGGGCCCAGTGGCTGGCGGAGCATCTAGCTGATGTCCTTGTGATCAACGGGGACGGCGCGGATGTGAGCCTTCTGGAAGAAGAGCAGATCGGCGAGTGCGACGCTCTTGTAGCGACTACCGGGCAGGAGGAGACCAACCTACTGGTGGCCATGGTTGCGAAGAAACTGGGGGTTAAGGAGATAATCGTGGAGCTGGGCCGCGAAGAGTACGGCGCCCTCGCAGAGACCGTAGGAGTCCACGCGACGGTGATACCGAGGCTCTTGACGGCCAGCACCATCCTCCGCCTCCTGCAAAAAGACAGGTTGGTGGATCTCTCTTTCCTCAAGCAAGGCAAGGCGGAGGTCATGGAGATTGTTGTGGCGGACCACGCGCCGGTCATAGGAAAGCCCTTGCGTATCGCGGGTCTTCCCGCCAAAGCCCTTATTGGGACGATAATCCGGGGGGACCAGATCATAATCCCCCACGGCAATTCTGAGATCCGGCCCAAGGACCGGGTAATCGCTTTCTGCCACGCCGATTCCGCGGCGCAACTGCAGAAAGCCCTCGGACTGTGAGGTCCTCCCAGTGAACTGGCGAAGCATCCTTAAGATCTTCGGGTTCCTTCTGCTCCTCTTGGCAGTGAGCATGGTATGGCCGCTATACTGGGCGGTGCATTACGGTACCGCGGACTGGCGGGCCTTCGCCATCTCCATCCCCGTGGTGGGCATTCCCGGGTTCCTGCTCTTCAGCACCAAAGACGAACTCTCTGTAGGGGTCCGCGACTCTTACTTCATAGTAACCGGCGGCTGGATAGTGTGCTCAATCGCTGCGGCGATCCCCTTCATCCTTTCCGGAGTCCTGTCCAACCCCGTCGACGCCCTTTTTGAGGCTATGTCGGGTTTCACGACGACCGGAGCCTCCGTCATGCCGGTCGTGGAAGTCCCTGCAGCGGGGATCCTGTTCTGGCGGAGCTACCTGAACTGGCTGGGCGGAATGGGAATGATCCTCCTTCTCCTTGCGGTCCTTCCGAAACTGGGACTTGGCAGCACCCACTTGTACCGGGCCGAGGTTCCCGGTATCGAGGTGGAACGCATTACGCCGCGATTGCGCAAGACCGCATCCGTGCTCTGGGCAATCTACGGCGGCATGACTCTCGCGCAGACCTTGCTGCTCTGTCTTGCGGGAATGAGCCTCTACGACGCGCTCATCCACTCCTTGAGTACGGTCGCAACCGGCGGGTTCTCCAACCGGAACTTAAGCGTCGGGGCTTACCCTAGC